>DASXGF010000020.1:0-8004 GCA_036489275.1 Myxococcaceae bacterium
TGGAGGGCGGGAGCCGGGTGAAGAGGTCCCGCCGGAGCGCATAGAGCCCGCCGTTCGCCCCCACCACCGCGCCCTGGGTCCCCTCCAGCGCCTTCAGCCACGACTCGTACTTCCAGTAGGCGCTCTCCTCGTACTCCGCCCGGGTCGGGTTGTAGAGCTGCAGCCGCCCGCAGACCACGCCGACGTCGGGATCCTGGAAGTGACGCACGAGCGCCTTCAGCGCCCCGGGCTCGATGCGGGTGTTCGCGTCGGAGAGCACGACGATCTCGCCCTGCGCTTCAGGGATGCACCGGTTGAGGACGCTGGTCTTGCCCGCCCGGGGCGCCGCCGACAGCCGGATGCGCGGGTCGATCTGCTCGGCGACGATCTCGTCCGTCCCGTCGGTGCTCCCGTCCGAGCCGATGAGCACCTCGAGCCTGTCCGCCGGGTAGTCGAGCGCGAGGCTGTTCCGGAGCTTCTCGCCGATGCACTCCGCCTCGTCGTGCGCCGCGATGACCAGCGACACCGCCGGCCAGGCTTCGGGCCGCGCGGGTGCTCCCTGCCGTCCCGGCCGCACCCTGGCCAGGAGCAGGAGCCACAGCGGGTACAGGAAGTAGGTTTGTGCCAGCAGCACCGCCGCGGCCCAGAACGCCACGGTCGCCATCGACGCCCTCCCGGGGAGCGAGGGAGGGCAGCAACGGCCATGCCGTCCGGAGCGCAGGAGTTCCGGGCGGATCCGCCGTCTCACAGGACGGCGACTGTAACGATTACTTGCCGCGTTCCTGGTCGATGATCGCCTGGGCGAGGACGTGCTTCGGGTTCAGCGCCACGGCGGCGTCGAGCTTCGAGAGCGCCGCCTCCTTCTGACGGAGGGTCAGCAGGAGCCGCCCGGCGAGCACGTAGGGCCGGATGAAGGTCGAGTCCCGGGCCAGGAGGTCGTTCAGCGAGCGCACCGCCTGCTCCGCGCTGTCGGGCGGCGCGCTCTTGGCACCGAGCACGTACTCGGCGTAGGCCACCTCGGCCCAGCCGTCCTTGCCCCCCAGCTGCCGGTACCGCTCGGCGTCGGAGATGGCCCGCTCGGCCCTGCCCGCCACGCCCGCGAACACCGCGTCGGAGCGGACGCGCGCACGCTCGTCGTCCTCGCTCCCCGGCGGCAGACGGTTGAGCGCATCGCGAATGCCGTTCAGCCGGCCCTCCAGCGCGTTCACATTGTCGACCATCGGATCGGTCTGCTTCTTGAGCTGGTCGAGCCGGATCCGGGCCGCGTCGGCCTGTGTCTTCCAGTCGCCCGGCGTGCGCTCGGCCTCGAGCCGGGCCAGGGTCGTCTTCAGCGCCTCCGCATCGGCCAGGCTCCGGCGGAGGAGCGCCCGCTGGTCGTCCAGCTCCAGGGTCACCGCAAGGGCCTGCGTGGCCCGCGCCCCGACCCACTGGGGGTAGCGCTCCACCAGCGCGTCGAGCGACTTCAGCGCGGTCGCCCGGGACTGTGGATCGTCACGGCGAAGCAAGGCGAACGCAGCATCGCGGTCGGCGCGGACCGAGGCGGGCACCGCGGACCGTCCGCTGAACCAGCCCCACCCCGCCCAGGCGACGAGGCCGAGCGCCACGACGCCCAGCACCGTCCAGACCGCCCGCTGCCTGCGCCGCTTCAGCTCCAGGGCCAGCGCCCGCTCCGCCGGGTCCATCCGCGCGGGCCGCGAGGTCACCAGCCCCGGGACCGGCGGCGGCTCGGGGGCGGCCCCGGGGAGCTCCAGGGCGGGGATTCCACCACCGGACAGGTCGTCCTCGGGCATCGGCGGCAGGTCCACGCCATCCGGCGAGCCGCGCTGCGCGGCCGCCCCGCCGAACACCGCCGTCCTCGGCGGCGGAGGCGCCGAGGGGGCCACGGCGCCACCGAAGACCTGGGTGCGCATCGCGGGCGGGGGGGCAGCCTGCGGAGGCCGTCCCGCCGCGCCGCCGAAGACCTGGGTCCGCGCCGGCGCTGGAGGAGCCTCGTGGGCCGGGGGCGGGGCGCCGCCGAAGACCTGCGTGCGGGCGGGGCCCGGCGGCTCCGGGGGGACCCCGGGCATGGCGCCGCCACCGAAGACCTGTGTCCGGTTGGCCGGCGCGGGCGGGGGCGGGGGCGCCGGAGGACGGGCCGCCGAACCTGCGCCGAACACCTGCGTGCGGGACGCCGCTGGCGACGCGCCGAAGACCTGCGTCCCCCCACCACCCGGAGGAGGCGTGGGGGGCGCCGCCGCGGCAGGCCCGGCGCCGAAGACCTGCGTCGACGCGGCAGCCGGGGGCGGGCTCTGGCCGTAGGCCTCGGTCCGGATCGGCCCCGCGGAACGCGCCGCGCTCCCGAAGGCCAGCGTCCCCGACGGCGAGGGCTGCGGGGCGGCCGCGCCCGGCGCGTCGGCCCGCTGCGCGGTGAAGACCAGCCCGCAGCGCGTGCACTGCACCGGCGCCCCTCCCGTGGGGACCAGGCGATCATCCAGCACGTATCGCGTGTGGCAGTTGGGACAGGCGATCTGCACGAGCGAGGGGAGGAAGCGTTAGCAGGAAAGGTTTCAGGGATCGAGTTCGGTGGCCTGCTGGAGCGTCCTGAGCCGGGCTGGACCCACCCCTCGGACCGAGTCGACCTCGTCCCAGCTCCGGAAGGGTCGGGCCTGCACCAGCGCGTGGGCCGCCGCCGGGCCCACACCGGGCAGGCGCGCCAGCTCGGACTCGGCTGCCCGGTTCAGCGCGAGCGGGAGCCCCAGCGCGACCCGGACCGACGCCGGCGGCTGCGCCCCGTCTCCGCACCTGGCAACGGCCAGCCGGCCCTCGCCCACCCACCGGACCTGTCCGGAGGGACAGTCGAGCGCTGCCCCACCGTCAGGCCAGCGCGACTGGTTCCAGCCGCCGACCGCGAGCACCCCGAGGGCGACGACGGCCAGCGCCCCCGTCCGCCCGTGGGTCACCGGGCCGCCGCCGTCTCCGGCCGGTCCAGCCCGAAGGCCGTGTGCAGGGCCCGCACCGCGAGCTCGGTGTACTTGGCCCCCACCACGCACGAGACCTTGATCTCCGAGGTGGAGATGCTGTGGATGTTGATCCCCTCCTTGCCGAGCACCTCGAACATCCGGGCCGCGACGCCGGAGTGGTTCCGCATCCCGACGCCGACGATGGAGATCTTCGCGATCTGATCGTCACTCTCCACCCCGCGGAGGCCGAGCTCGGGCACCAGCCGGTCCATCGTCTCGCGCGCGGCGGTCAGGTCCGCCCTGCCCACGGTGAAGCTCAGGTCGGCCCGACCGTCCTGCTGGGCCGTCTGCACGATGATGTCCACCACGACGTGGCGCTCGTCGAGCGCGCCGAAGATGCGAGCCGCGACTCCGGGCTTGTCGGGCACCCCGCGCAGCACCAGCCGGGCCTCGTTCCGGTCGTAGGTGATTCCGCTGACCAGCACGTCCTCCATCGCCGCATCCTCCTCGCACACCAGCGTTCCCGGGTCGTCGGTGAAGGACGACTTCACCCACAGGGGGACCCGGTACTTCATCGCGAACTCCACCGAGCGGATCTGCAGCACCTTCGCCCCGAGCGACGCTTCCTCCAGCATCTCCTCGTAGCTGATGCGGTCCAGCTTCCGCGCCGCCGGGCAGACGCTCGGGTCGGCGGTGTAGACCCCGTCCACGTCGGTGTAGATCTCGCACCGCTCCGCCCTGAGCGCCGCCGCCAGCGCCACCGCGGTCGTGTCCGAGCCGCCGCGGCCGAGGGTGGTGACGTTCCCATCCTCGTCGATTCCCTGGAAGCCGGCGACGACCGCCACCTCTCCCCGGGAGAGCGCGGCCTGCAGCGGCTCCTCGTCGATGCGCTTGATGCGGGCCTTGCTGAACGTGCTGTCGGTCACGATGCGGCACTGGTGGGCGAGGAAGCTCGTCGCCTGTCCGCCCGCGGCCTGGATGGCCAGCGAGAGGAGGCCGATCGTCACCTGCTCTCCGGTGGCCACCACCACGTCCTGCTCACGCTCGCTCGGCCGCTGATTCATCGCCTGCACCAGCTTGAGCAGCCGGTTGGTCTCCCCGGACATCGCCGAGACCACCACCACGAGGTCGTGCCCCGCCGCCCGCGCCTGGAGACACCGACGTGCGACGGCCCGGATGCGGTCCGGATCCGCCACCGACGTTCCCCCGTATTTCTGGACCCACAGTGCCACCCGACGCGTCCCTCCTGCAGCAGCCGCGCCCGGAGCGGGCGCGTCGCGGCACCTTAGACGCAGAGGCGTACCTCGGGGTACCTTCCGCCGCCCATGACGGACCGGCGATTGCTCCTGGACGGCGAGACGCTCAGCCTGGAGGAGATCCGCGACGTGGCTCGCGGCGGCGTCCAGGTCGAGCTCGCGCCCGAGGCGCTGACCCGGGTGGAGCGGGCCCGGGCGCTGGTCGACCGGGTGGCGGCGGGAGAGGCGGCCGCCTACGGCATCAACACCGGCTTCGGGACCCTGGCCGAGGTCCGCATCGACCGGAAGGACCTCCGGACGCTGCAGCGGAACCTCCTCCTCTCCCACGCGGCGGGCGTCGGGACGCCGCTCCCGGAGCCGGAGGCCCGCGCGCTCCTGCTCCTCCGCTGCAACGTCCTGGCGAAGGGGTACTCCGGCATCCGGCCCCGCACCCTCCAGCTCGCGCTCGACATGCTCAACCGGGGCATCATCCCGGTGGTCCCCGAGCGCGGCAGCGTGGGCGCCTCGGGCGACCTCGCTCCCCTGGCGCACCTGGCTTTGGTGCTCATCGGCGAGGGCGAGGCCTTCGTTGGCGGCCAGCGGCTCCCCGGGCGCGCGGCGCTGGCCCGTGCCGGCCTCGAGCCGGTGGTCCTGGAGGCGAAGGAGGGCCTGGCGCTGGTCAACGGCACGCAGGCGATGTGCGCGGTGGGGGCGCTCGCGCTCCTCCGCGGTGAGGCGCTGGCCGAGACGGCCGACCTCGCCGGCGCCATGACCCTCGAGGGTCTCCTCGGCAGCCACCGCCCCTTCATCGCGCCGATCCAGGCCGTGCGTCCTCACCCCGGGCAGAGCACGGTCGCCGAGCACCTCCGCACGCTCCTCCGCGACTCGGAGATCGTCGAGAGCCACGCCGGCTGCTCGAAGGTGCAGGACCCCTACTCGCTCCGCTGCATGCCGCAGGTGCACGGCGCGGCCCGGGACGGGCTGTCGCATGCCCGGCGCGTGCTCTCCATCGAGGTGAACTCCGCCACCGACAACCCGCTGGTCTTCCCCGGCGAGGACCTGATCGTCTCCGGAGGCAACTTCCACGGGCAGCCGGTGTCGCTGGCTCTCGACGTGCTGGCCATCGCCTGCACCCAGCTCTCGGCGATCAGCGAGCGCCGGGTGGAGCAGCTGGTGAATCCGGCGCTCAGCGGGCTCCCGCCCTTCCTGGCGAAGAACTCCGGCCTCAACTCCGGCTTCATGATCGCCCAGGTCACCTCCGCGGCGCTGGTGGCCGAGTCGCGCGTCCTCAGCCATCCGGCCTCGGTGGACTCCATCCCCTCCTCCGCCGGTCGCGAGGACCACGTGAGCATGGGCATGACCGCCGCGCTCAAGGCGCGGCAGGTGGTCGAGTTCACCCGGAGCTGCCTCGCGGTCGAGGTCCTGGTCGCCGCGCAGGCGCTGGACTTCCGCAAGCCGCTCCGGGCTGGACGAGGCGTCGCCGCCGCACACGCCGCGGTCCGCCAGGTCGTTCCCTCGATGGAGGAGGACCGGGAGATCCACCGCGACATCGAGGCCGTCTCGGCACTCATCGACTCGGGGGCGCTCTTGGCCGCCGCCCACGCCGCATGACCGCACCTCCCGAGCGGGAAGCGCCGGTCGGGCGCCCCACGGTTCCCTCCGAGGCGGACGTCGGGGAGGTCCGTGCCCGCATCGCGGCACTGGAGCGAGAGGCGAAGGCGCTGGAGCCGGACCCCCGGAGCGCGCGGCTGTACCACGAGCTCGGCCTTCTCTGGGAACGGCCCCTCGGGAACCTGAGAGCCGCCGCCGCCGCGTTCCAGGCCGCCTACCGGCTCGCGCCCCGGTTCGTGGAGAACCTCCGCTCGGCCCGGCGCATCTTCTCCGACGTCGGGAACTGGCCCATGGTGCTCCAGCTCCTCGATGCGGAGCTCGCGGCCATCGACGGCGCGCGCCCCCGCGCTGCGCTCCTCTTCGAGAAGGCGGAGGTGCTCTCCGACCGGCTCGATCGCTGGGACGACGCCACCCAGGTGCTGGCGAACGCGCTGGAGCTCGAGCCGTCGGACCTGGGCCTCCTCGTCCAGGCCGAGGGGATGCTCGCCGCGCACGGCGACGTGACGGGGCTGCTCCGGGTCCAGATCCTCCTCGCCCGCGCCCTCCCCGAGCCCCGCCTCGCCGCCCACGCGCTCCAGACCGCCGCCGCGCTGCACGCCCGGCTGGGCCAGCACGACGAGGCGCTGAAGCGCTGGCGCGAGGCCTTCGCCCTCGACCGGCGGGACCCGGTCACTCTCGGCGCCCTCCGCCGCGCGGCCGAGACCACCGGCGACGACGAGAAGCTGGTCGCCGTGCTCGCCGCCGAGGCCGAGCTGGGCGGCCCCACCTCCGTTCCCGCCTACACCGCGCTCGCCCGCGCCTACGTGCGGCAGGAGCGGCCCGAGGACGCGGTCGCCGCCCTCAACGCCGCCCGTCACCAGAACCCCTTGGACACCTCGGTCCTCACGGCGCTCGCCACCCTCCACGAGTCGCTGGATCGGCCCGAGGAGCTGGGCGACGTGCTGGCCTCCCTCGCCGCCGCAGTCCGCGACGAGCGCGAGTGGCTGGCGGTCCAGCTCCGTCTCGCCTCGCTGCTGGAGGACACGCTCCACCGCGACCCTCAGGCGGTCCAGTGCTACGAGGCGGTGCTCGCGCGCGTGTCCGGACACCCGGTGGCCCTCAGCGGGCTCGGGCGGCTCCACGCCAAGACCCAGGACTGGCCGGCGCTGGTCGCGGTCTACGACGCCGAGCTCGCCGGGGTGGGTGACCCCCGGACCCGGGCCGAGCTGCACTTCCGCTCGGCGGAGATCCTCGACGCTCGCCTGCACCGGACCGACGACGCCCTGGCCCGCTTCCGCGAGGCGCTGCAGCTGGTCCCCGGATACCTCCCGGCGCGCCAGGGGCTGGAGCGGGTGCTGCGCCGCGAGAAGCGCTGGACCGAGCTCATCGCCCTGCACGAGGAAGAGCTGCTCTCCGTCACCTCGCCGGCGGACGGAGTCGCGGCGCTCGGCCGGATCGCCCAGGAGTCGGAGGAGCACCTCGGCAACCTGGACCTGGCCGCCGACGCCCTTCGCCGCGCGCTCGACCTCGCCCCGGACCACCTTCCCTCTCTCGTGCACCTGGCCCGGCTCGCCGAGCGGCGCGAGGCCTGGGACGAGCTGGTCCCGCTGCTCGAGCGCCAGGCGGAGCGCTCCACGGAGCCCGCGCAGGCCATCGCCCTCCGGCATCGCGCGGCCCAGGTGCTCGAGGAGCGGCTCGACGACGTCCCGGCGGCGATCGCCGTCCTGGAGCGGCTCCTCGCCGCCGACCGGACCTACCTCCCCGCGCTCCAGGCCGTCGGGCGGCTCTACGCCCGGGACGCACGCTGGAAGGAGCTCGGGCAGATGTACCGGCGCGAGGCCGAGCTCGCCGGCCCGACCCGCGCGGTCCAGCTCTGGGCTCGCATCGCCGACCTCGAGGAGATGCGCCTGTCCGACCTGGACGCGGCACGCGCCGCCTGGGACGAGGTCCTCCGGCGAGACCCCGAGCACGCCCCAGCGCTCCGGGCGATGGCCCGCATCCAGCGCGGACAGGGGGACTGGCCCGGCCTGGTGGGGACGCTGGAGCGAATGGCCCGGACGCGGACCGAACCGCGGGTGCGGGCCGACGCGCTCTTCGAGGTCGCCACGCTCCAGCAGGATGCGCTCGCCGACCGGGCCGCGGCCGCCACGACGCTGGAGGCGGTCCTGCGGCTCGCTCCGGATCACATCCCCGCCCTGCGGCAGCTGGAGGCGCTCTCCGGGCGCGACGGGGGACCGGACGCGCTCCAGCCGCTGGAGCGG
>DASXGF010000098.1:0-15604 GCA_036489275.1 Myxococcaceae bacterium
CCTACGGGCGCACCGACGCCGCCGACGGTCGCGTCTTCCCCTACGTCTTCCCGATCACGACCCACTACTGGAGCCTGAACACGGACATCATCCGGTTCATCGGTCAGAGGGAAGGCGGGATGGACAAGCTGAAGGGGAAGAAGATCGTCCACCTCTTCCTCGGCGTGGCCTACGGCAAGGAGCCCAACCCCATCTTCCAGAAGCAGGCAGAGAAGTACGGGTTCGAGGCCAAGCTGGTGGAGGTGCCGGCCCCTGGGACAGAGCAGCAGGCGCAGTGGCTGGAGATCCGTCAGTACAAGCCGGACTGGGTCATCCTCACCGGATTCGGGGTGATGACTCCCGCCTCGCTCAAGAGCGCGGCCCGGGTCGGTTTCCCGATGGACCACATCGTGGGGAATTTCTGGAGCGGCTCCGAGGAGGACACGGAACCGGTGGGTGAGGCGGCCAAGGGGTACATCAGCGCGGCGCTCAATCCGCCCGGAAAGGACATCAAGGTCATCCAGGAGATCGAGCGGGTCGTGTACGGCGCCGGGAAGGGCAACATGGTCAACAAGGCCCGCATCGGGAGCGTCTTCTACAACCGCGGGGTTCTCACCGGGATCATCACGGTCGAGGGTATCCGCGTCGCACAGGGGAAGTTCGGCAAGAAGCCGCTCACCGGCGAGCAGGTGCGCTGGGGCTTGGAGAACATCAAGATCGATGACGCCAGGCTCGCGCAGCTGGGGGCGCCGGGCTTCATCCAGCCCCTCAAGGTCAGCTGCGCCGACCACGAGGGCGGAGGAGCGGTGAAGTTCCAGCAGTGGGACGGCACGAAGTGGAAGATCATCAGCGACTGGATCCAGGCGGACAAGGCGCTGGTCCGCCCGATGATCGAGGAGAGCGCGATGAAGTACGCCAAGGAGAACAACATCACCCCGCGCGACTGCAGCAAGGAAGGCTGATCGAATGCTCGCCGCCGCCCCGCAGACCGCGCCGCCGCTGCTGGCGGTGAACAACATCGAGGTCGTCTACGACCACGTCATCCTGGTGCTCCGGGGCGTGTCCCTGGAGCTGCCACGGGGGCAGATCGTGGCGCTGCTCGGTGCGAACGGGGCGGGGAAGACCACCACGCTGAAGGCGGTGAGCAACCTCCTCGGGACCGAACGAGGGGCGGTGACCAAGGGAAGCATTCTCTTCGACGGGGTGCGGGTGGATCGCCTCACCCCGTCGGAGCTGGTCCGGCGCGGCGTGGTCCAGGTGATGGAGGGGCGGCACTGCTTCGGGCACCTGACGGTGGAGGAGAACCTCCTCACCGGTGCATACACGCGGGGGAGCCGGCGGCGGGAGATCCGTGAAGATCTCGAGAAGGTCTACGCGTACTTCCCGCGCCTGCGTGACCGGCGGCGGGCGATGGCCGGCTTCACCTCCGGCGGCGAGCAGCAGATGACGGCGGTGGGCCGGGCGCTGATGGCCCGCCCGACGCTGATACTCCTCGACGAGCCGTCGATGGGGCTCGCGCCGCAGGTGGTGGAGGAGATCCTGGGCATCGTCCGCTCGCTGAACCAGAGCGAGAGGGTCAGCTTCCTCCTCGCGGAGCAGAACGCGGCGGCGGCGCTCCGGTTCGCCGACCACGGCTACATCCTCGAGGCGGGGCGGGTGGTGATGGACGGCGACGCACCGACCCTGGCGGGCAACGCCGACGTGAAGGAGTTCTACCTGGGCCTCGGCGGGGCCGGGCGGAAGAACTTCCGGGACGCCAAGCACTACCGCCGCCGCAAGCGCTGGCTCGCCTGATGGACCGAGACGATCCCAGAGAGCGGCGAGATCCGGAGGAGCGCGAGAAGACCCTGATGAACGCGCTGCCCGCGCTGGTGAGCCACGTGTTCGCCCGTGCTCCCGGCTACCGCCGTCGCGATCCCGACGTGGTGCCGGAAGAGGTGACCGACCGGACGGCGCTGGCGAAGCTGAAGCTGCTTCGGAAGTCGGAGCTTGCGGAGATCCAGCGGGCGGACCCGCCCTTCGGGGGGTTGTCGGTCATTCCCGCGCCCCAGGCAGCCAAGCTCTTCTCCTCACCGGGGCCGGTCTTCGAGCTCGAGCCGCGAGCTCCGGATCCTTGGCGTGCGTCGCGGGCGCTCCGTGCGGCCGGCTTCAGAGCCGGCGACGTGGTGCACAACAGCTTCTCGTACCACCTGACGCCGGCGGGCACGATGGTCGAGACCGGGGCGCATGCGCTGGGGTGTGCGGTCATCCCGGCAGGAACGGCGCCCACCGAGGCGCAGGCGACCGCCGCTGCGCAGTTCCGTGCGACGGCCTACGGAGGGACGCCGTCCTTCCTCAAGGTTCTGCTCGATCGGGGTGCGGAGCTGGGGCTGGACCTGTCCGCACTGACGAAGGCCTCGGTGACCGCGGAGGCGCTGCCGGCCGCGCTGCGCAAGGGGTTGGCCGAGCGAGGGGTTCAGGTCCTCCAGTGGTACGGGACGGCGGACGCGGGGCTCATCGCCTACGAGACGCCGCCGATGGAAGGGCTGGTGCTGGACGAGGACGTGATCCTGGAAGTCGTGCGGCCGGGGACCGGCGATCCGGTGCCATCGGGCGAGGTGGGGGAGGTGGTGGTGACCATCCTCTCCGGTGACCATCCGCTGCTTCGGTTCGCGACCGGGGATCTCTCGGCGATCCTGCCCGGCCAGAGCCCGTGCGGTCGGACCAACGTGCGGATCCGCGGGTGGCTGGGGCGGGCGGACCAGTCGACGAAGGTGAGGGGGCTCTTCGTGCATCCGAGCCACGTGGCAGAGCTGGTGCGCCGGCATCCGGTGGCGCGCCGGGCGCGGGTGGTGGTCACCCGCCCGGCAGACCTGGACGTGATGACGCTGCGGGCGGAGGCGGCGCCGGAGGATCGGCCGCTCCTCGCCGAGGCGCTTGCGGCGACGCTGCGGGAGCTGACACAGCTCCGCGCGGAGGTCGAGCTGGTGAGCCTCCACTCGCTCCCGAACGACGGGAAGGTCATCGACGACCAGCGCCCGGTCGGGTGAGCCTCAGGCGTAAGCGTGGTCGGACCCGGGGAGGTTGAAGTCGCCCAGTCGCTGATCGCGGAGATCGGTGCGCCGGCCTCGAGCGACGCGGTCGCCGAGCGCCTTCCGTTGCTTGTCGGCCTGCGCGGTGCTCTGGCGGTCAGGCTTCTTCGCGGTGGACCCGCCGGGTGCGCCTCCGGACAGGACGGTGAGTGCGAGAAGCAGCATCGTGGGCCGCATGACGATCCTCCCCATTCGCGTCGTGGTCGGCTGCACTGTGCCGGGGGCGCGCTGCCTGTGTGACCGGGCCCCACGGTCGAGGCGAGTCACGTCGAGGCGAGTAGCGGGCACGTGTGCATGCCCCACTCTGCGCGCCGGGAGGCCGATTCGACCTTGACGGACCGGCACCGCGCCGCTACAAGCACGCCCTCACATCGCCGCGGGGTGGAGCAGCCTGGTAGCTCGTCGGGCTCATAACCCGAAGGTCGCAGGTTCAAATCCTGCCCCCGCAACTCCCGAAATGCTGAAGCCCTACCGAGACTTACCGCGGTGGGGCTTTGGTGTTTCTGGGGGCCAAAAACACGGGGTGTGTCCTAAACGTGTCCAAGGCTTTCAAGTGCGCGCACTGCCGCTCGCAAGTCCTGGGTGTCGACGACGTTGTACCGCTCGAACACCGCGCGCGTGCGGTGCCCGCTCATCCGCATGACGACTGACTCCGCTGCGCGCCCGGGTGATGAAGCTCCGCCGCAGGTCGTGGAACCAGAGGCCGGGGAGCTCCGCGGCGTCAACGGCTCGGCGGAACCGCTTCTTGATGTCCGCCCAGCGCGTCTTCTTCTTGGGGTTCACGAAGACGTGGCCCTTCCTTTTGAATCGCGAGGGGAGGGTGCGGAGCGCCTCCTTCGCTCGGCTCGTCAGGACGATGAGCCGTGGCTCGTCCGTCTTCGTGTCCTCGGGCGCGAGCGCGATGGTGCTCGCGTCCAGGTCCACCTGCTCCCACCGCGGTGCGGCAGGCCTATCTCGAGACCAACGGCAAGATCACCTTCGTCCTGCTCGAGGGACCCGGAACACGAACCCGCGGATGAGCCATGCCCCGCTCGGCTCGCGGCCAACACGTGTGGCCGCCCGCTGCGCATTGGTCCAGCTGCCGACCGTCCGTCGAGAGCATGACTTGGAGCCGGCCCGTTCCACGCAGAAGTTCGACAGGTGACGCGCGCCGGCCCGCTCAGCGAGCAGCAGCTCCCCTCAGCCGATGTGGCGTTGCTCGCAGCGGGGCGGATCCTCCGGGAGCGCGGCTATGAGTTCACGACCATCACGCCGACGTCACACGGCAGGGTCATCGCTCGCCTCCCGCGAGCCGAAGCTCGCACCCTGCGTGACGTGTTCGGATGGAGTCTCCCCTTCCGTCCCGAGCTGATCGGCACCGACCTCTTCGAGCTGCTTCGTGCGCCGGGATGGCTCCAGAATTACGACGACGTTCTGTGGCGGAGTACAGTCCGGTTCTCGAGTCTCGGGAGGCTCCTCCTCGTCCATTCCGCGTACCCGACGACGAGCGAGCACGCCGTCTTCTTCGGTCCCGACACCTACCGGTTTTGCGCACTGCTCGAGCAGACGGTCCGGTCCGCGAACACGCTGGTGGATGTTGGCTGTGGCTCCGGAGCGGGCGGCCTCGTTCTGGCAGGACGGGCGCGGCGGGTCGTGCTCTCCGATCCCAATCCGCTCGCGGTGCGATTCTCCTGGGTCAACGCGGAACTGGCCGCGGTCGGAAACGCGCAAGTGCAGCTCGCCCGTTTTCTTGAAGGTCTCACCGACCCTCCTGACGTCATCGTTGCCAATCCTCCCTACCTCGTCGATTCTGCCGAAAGGCAGTACCGGCACGGGGGACATCCGCTCGGCACCGGCGTTGCTCTGCAGATTGCCAGAGATGCGCTCGAACGGATTCAGCCGGGAGGGCTGCTCGTCCTCTACACCGGAAGCCCCGTTGTTGACGGAGTCGATCCGTTCCGGCGCTCCCTCGAAGCGCTGTTCGAGAACGCATGCAGTGACTTGCAGATTCGGGAGCTCGATCCCGACGTCTTCGGCGAGGAGCTGGATTCACCGGCGTATGCGGACGTCGAGCGGATCGCCTTACTCTCCATCGTCGCCCGCAAACGGTGAAAGCCAACCCAGACGCTCGAGGGTCGCCCGGTCCTCGCACAGGAAGCGTTCGCCGATGTCGTTCCGGTAGCGGACGTTAGGGACAACGACCTTGACCGCCGTGGAGTACGCGGCCTGTCTCGCGGAGATCACGTCAGGGCCTGACCCGGTCGCGACCATGACGTAACCCACGCTGCCCGCAGTGACCAGCAGGCCGTCGGCCCTGCCGACCTCGCCGAAATGGAGATGACGTCGGCGCTCCTCGTCAGGGAGATCACTCCGGAAGGTGATCGGCAAGCCCTTCGACAGTCGCCCGTATCCATCAGGGTGAGGGAAGGGTGGGACGGTGAGCACGACGGCAACGGAGAACCCCGGCAGGGTCCTGAACGCGCCCCCATCACCTGATAGGAGTTGCCGGAAAAGCTCGGCCCAACCGTCGCGCTGAAGCACCGAAAGAACCGCATGGCCGGGGTATCCGAACCGGCAGGTGAACTCGAGCGGCCATACCCCCTGGGCATTCACCACCGTGTTCAGGTTGATGTATCCGCAGTAACCCGCCGCCGCGAGCCAGGGCTCCACCCGAGCCAGGGTCGCCTCGAAGAAGCGTTCGCTCCCGTCGTACGTGGCCAGCGTCCCCATCTCACCGGTGAGCTCGCCGAGGTCACCTGGAAAGAAGCGCTTGTGCTCCCAGTCGAGACAGGCCGGGCGCAGGAACCGGCGCCCCTCGAAGTACGCACCGACGCCCATCTCCACGCCGCTCAGGTGCTGCATGAGGATGAAGCGGACGGGGGTTTCTGCCGGCCAGGTGGCGCTCTGCCGAGCGAGGACGGCGTCCATGTCCGTCCCGTCCTCGAGCTGGCTCACGTAGGTCCGAGTGGACGCGAAGCCGGCGCCGTCCGGCTTGTACACGTACCGCCCGGGCTGCTCGCGGACGAACCGCCTGGCGTCGTCGAAGTCGACGAAGACGTGAGTCTTCGCAGTCGGGAGCCCGAGCGTTGCGAGCAGCTTCTGCCCGAAGTCACGTTCGCACTCCAGGCGGTCGCCCGCCGCGCTCCCACCGATGACCTGATACCCGTCGGCGCGGAGCGAATCCTGAAGCGCGCCATCGGACGCGGTCTCGAACAGAATGATGCCGTCCTGCCCGGCGGCCCGGACCCACGACAGCTCGGCGCGCCAGTCCTCCACACGGGCCACGAGACCTTTGCCGACGTCTCGCGCGTCCGGGTCGCGGACGTGCACCCGGACGTCGTGCCCTTGCTGCTCGAGCTGCAGGTAGAGCGCGAGCAAATCGTTCGAATCGCCGATTCCGAGGAATCGCATTCGCAGGAGGAATGGGGAGCGCCTGCCGCCGGGCCACCGGTCGAGCCTCGAAGGGTCGAGCATGCGACACAGGGGCCTCCCGAACCGCGAGTGTCCCGCACTGCCCTCGAGAGCCGTGCGTGCCCATCATGGTCGGGATGGAGGTACCGAACTTCTTGCAGGACGACGGGCCGGGACCCAGACCGGCGGACAGAGCTGACTCGCCTCTCTCGTTCGAGAAGCTTCACTGTGCCCTCGCCGACTGGAACGCGCGCCGTTTCAGCCCCAGGCAGCCCAGTGTCCGGTGGCGCGCGGAACTCGAAGAAGAACTCCGGATGCGCGCGCTGGAGGGGGAATGGATCGAAAGCGAGCGCAACGCGGTCGCGCCGCTGGTTCGCGACGTGCCGCGGGGTGCCCCTGACTTCCTCCGATGGTTCGAGGACCTCCGGCATGGGGGCCCGGGTCAATTCGATCCGCTCTTCGACTGGATCGCGGAGCGGGCCACCCTCGACGAGATCCGATGGTTCCTGCGCCAGGAGCTCGCGGGAGAAGCCGGCTTCGATGACCTGGTTGCGCTCAGCCAGATCAAGATGCCTGTCCGCCCGAAGCTCGAGCTTGCGCGCAACTACTGGGACGAGATGGGTCGCGGTCATCCGGAGGCGACCCATGGAGGGCTGCTCGCACGGCTCGGGAAGGCGCTGGAGATCGAGAGCGACGGACCGCGCGCGGTGTGGGAGGCCCTCGCGCTCTCGAATCTCCTGCTCGGGCTTGCCGCCAACCGTCGCTACGCCTGGCAAGCGGTGGGTGCCCTCGGTGCGGTCGAGCTGACGGCACCGGACCGTGCGGAGCGAGTCGATCGCGGCCTGAAGCGGCTCTGGGTCGGCGGCAGGGAGCGGATCTACTTCGCCCTCCACGCCACGCTCGATCGGGAACACTCCGCCGCGTGGAGCGCAGAGGTCCTCGCGCCACTGGTCGAGGAGGACCCGTCGCGTGCGCCGTTCCTGGCCGAAGGGGCGCTCCTCCGGCTCCGAGCGGGCGCGTCGTGCTTTCGGAGATACCGAAGGGAGCTTCGCGTACAGTCGTTGCCGCCGGCCGCTTGCGAGGTTGACGTCTAGCCGGTCAGGGCGGCCGGGAACTCGGCTGCCTCGGCCCGCCAGGCGAGCAACGCTGCCTCCAGGCAAGGAAGAGGACGCAGTCGCCCGCTTTCCAGCGCTCGACTCACCTCCGGGACGGGCGGCGGATCGGCCGGGTGCACCCGCTGCTCGAGCGCCCTCTGTCGGCTCTGCCACCCCACCCCGGTGATGGCCTCGCCGTGGCTGAGATGGAGGAGCCCGCCCACCGGGTCCAGGAGTAGGTCGAGGATGGCCTCGGCCACGGAGGGGAGGTACACCGGCGTGGCAAGGATGTTCTGTTCGAGCACCGTGGGCACGTCGTGACCAAATGGCGGACCCATCCGGACCACGAGGGCGCGAGGGTGCCTCGCCAGAACCCGGCGCTCTCCCTCCAGGCGGGTGAGCCCGAGCGCGGACCGAGGGGAGGGCTCGCTGCGTTCACGGTGAAGGCGCGGTCCCGGGCTCCAGAACACCTCGGCGCTGGAGAAGCTCACCAGACGCAGCTTTCCCACCGCGCGGGCCAGCACCTCGGGTCCGTGGACGTGCACACGGACGGCGTCTTCGGGATTCCGTTCGGCTGCGCCGGGAGCCGACCGTCCAGCGGCGTTGATGATGGCCCACGGCGAGTACCGGGCGATCGCGCGGCGAACCGCGTCCTCGGACGCCACGTCGGCCTCGCCGTGGCTCAGGATGACGCATGGAATGCGGCGCGAGCGGCAGGCCTCCGCCAGGGCCCGGCCGAGGACCCCGTGACCTCCCAGCACGAGCAGGGGCCGGCCCGTCGCGGCTTCGACCGGCCGCCACCATCCCGGAGCGTCGAGCACCGGGTGGTCCCAGCTTCCATCCACCGCCAGTCCCCGCAGCATCCTGGCCAGGGCGGTCGGTCGCGGCGACGGTGCGCGAACGTCGAAGACCCCGGGCTCGTAGTCCCCGCGCTCGTCGACCACCAGCCGGTTCCAGTCGTGCGATCCGAGAAGCGCCCAGGCCGTGACCGCCCGCACGTCCACGCCCTCGGCGCGGAGCTGCACGGCGGCGTCCCACGCCTCCTTGAACCATCGGAGCTGGTCTGCCCGGTGACCCCCCTGATGCACCTCGGTCAGGGCCACCGGGGTGCGGTAGCGGTTCCACGCCGAGGAGAGCACCGCGCGGTGGCCGAAGAAGTCCCTCGGTTGGCCGAGGCTGGTGTGCACGTCTGCGTAGCTCTGCCGGCCATTGGAGCCGTGCGACCAGCGGGGGTGCAGGTCGAGCCGGTCGTCCAGCCACCGATCGCTGGTCACGTAGTAATTGAGGCCCACGACGTCGGGAGGGCAGGGCTGGTCCGCGAGCGCCTGAAGCTCGCCCGGATCCGTCCCGAGCTCGATGAGCCAGGCGTGGAGGGGGTGTCCCGGGACAACCCGGCCGAAGAGGAGATCCACGCTCAGCCAGCGCCGGTGGTTCTCGAACTCCACCTGGGTGGACAGTGCGGGGGTGCCGGTGGTCCGACCCATGTCCTCGGTCTGGACCAGGCGTGCGCCGGGGATGACCCGTCGGATCTCCTTCATCGCCCGCACCGTGGCCCGCGTCTGGACCAGCAGGGCCCGCGCCATCGACGTCGAATCGGTCCGGTGGGGGTACCAGTGGCCGTAGAGCGCGCTGAACCGCGCGGTGGTGAGGGGCTCGTTGATCGGCGTCCAGTCCTCCACCCAGGGGAAGCGCTCGGCGGCCGCGCGCGCGAATCCGGCAAGCCCCTCGACGAACCCCTGGTCGAGGAGGTGGGTCCAGGCCGGACCGCTCCCGTGGTGGACGAGCCCCACCATGGGGCGGATGCCGAGCGCCCGGAGTCGCTCCAGTCGCCGGCTTGGCCAGGTCCAGTCCGCCACGTCGAGGCCCGAGGGAGCGACCGACTCCCAGAGGACCGGCATCCTCAGTGCCTGAAGGCCGAGCGCGGCGAAGCGGTCGAGGTCGAAGAGACGGTCACGGTGGCCGTTCCGGCGCAGCTGGTCGAACCAGCGGTCGCCCACGCGATTCACCGTGCACTCCACGCCGCCCCAGAGCTCGGGCAAGGCTCCCGCTGGCTCCGTCACGCCTGACCTTGCACCTGCATTTCCAGCAGGTCCTTGCGCTGGACGCCGATGAGACGCGTGCAGAGCGTGAGTGCCTGCGCCACCACCTGGTCCATGTTGTAGTACCGGTACGTCGCCAACCGGCCCACGAAGTGGACGTGCGAGGTCGCCTTCGCGAGCGCCTCGTACTTGCGGTACAGCTCCTGGTTCTCGGGTCGCGGCACCGGGTAGTACGGGTCGCCTTCCGCGGTGGGCAGCTCGTAGACCAGCGTGGTCTTCGGATGCACCTGTCCAGTGAGGTACTTGAACTCTGTGACCCGGGTCCACGGACCGTCGTTCGGGTAGTTGATCACCGGAGCTGCCTGCGCGACCTCCTGGTCCAGTGTCTCGAACTTGAACTGGAGCGAGCGGTAAGGAAGCCGGCCGTAGCGATAGTCGAAGAATTCGTCGACCGGCCCGGTGAAGACCACCTCGCGATGGGGGATGAGATTGCGCACCTCGTGGTAGTCGGCGTTGAGCAGCACCTTGATGTTCTGATGGTGCAGCATCCGCTCGAACATCCGGGTGTACCCGTGCTTCGGCATCACCTGGTAGATGTCGCCGAAGTAGCGGTCATCCCTGTTGGTCCGGACCGGGATGCGGGCGATGACCGAGGAGTCCAGCTCGCTCGGGTCCAGACCCCACTGCTTGCGAGTGTAGTTCTTGAAGAACTTCTCGTAGAGCTCGCGACCCACGCGGGAGAGAACCACGTCCTCGGACGTACGGATGGGGTTCCGGGGCTCGGCCACCTTCGCCAGGAACTGCTCGACCTCCATCGAATTGAGGTTCAGCCCGTAGAGCGTGTTGATGGTGGTGAGGTTGATGGGGATGGGGACCAGCTGCCCGTCCACGTGCGCGCGGACCCGGTGCATGTACGGACGCCACTCGGTGAAGCGCGAGAGGTACTCGAAGACGTCCCGGCTGTTGGTGTGGAAGATGTGTGGGCCGTACTTGTGGATCAGCACACCCGCGTCGTCGTGGCAGTCGTAGGCGTTTCCCCCGATGTGATTCCGCCGATCGACCAGAAGGACCTTCTTCCCGTGCACCGAGGCCATGCGCTCGGCCACGACGCTGCCGGCGAAACCCGCTCCCACGATCAGGTAGTCGAACATTGCTGTCATCGAAGCATCGGCTCAGGCGGCTGGCGCGCTGAGGCGCCGGGATGGGGTGGAGGCATCGAGCAGCGACTTCATGCGGGCCCAGGTGCGGTCCCACGAGGTCGCGGCCAGGAACCGATCGGCCCGGGCGAGATGGGCCGGCCGTTCCTCGCGAAGGAGCAGCTCGATACACTCCACGAACCGCGCCGGGGTGTCGGCGACGCGGACCAACCCCTGCTCTCCATAGGGCGTGACCACATCACGGATGGATGTGCTCGCAACCGGCAAGCCGGCGGCGAGGTACTCCGGCGTCTTGGTGGGGCTGATGAACCGGGTTGCGTCGTTCCGGGCGAAGGGCATCACTCCCACATCCCAGCCCGCGAGGTAGCTCGGCAGCTCGCTGTAGGACTTGCTGCCAAGCCAGTGGACGTTCGACGCTCGCGGCAGGTCCGAAGGGTCGATCTTCGCGGTCGGGCCGATCATCACCCAGTGCCAGTCCGGCTCCAGGGTCGCGGCTTCCCGGAGCAGCTCGACGTCGAATCGCTCGTCGATGACGCCAAAGAAGCCCAGCCGGGGGTGGGGGATGCCAGCCTGATCGGCGGGGTCGACCTGAGGAACCCGCGCCGCGGCGAAGTGCTCGACGTCCACGCTGCTCGGGACACCGTGCACGTTCGGGTGCAACAACCGCTTGTGCTCGTAGAGACTCATTCCTCCGGTGAACATGACGTCTGCGCGTGAGATCAGCTCCGCCTCACGCTCGAGTAGCAGCGGCGAGGCGCCGCGGAACAACGAGAGCTCGTCCATGCAATCGAAGGCGATGGCGAGAGGCTCGAGGTCGGCGCTGTAGCCCAGCGCCATGGGAGTCAAGTACCAGGCGACGTATTCCTCGACGGAGTGCTCCCGAAGGAGTGCCTTCAGGAGCTCGCCCTGAACCTGCTCCGAGTCGGCCAGGTCCATTCCCGGCCGGAGCCGGGGGACGGCGACAATCACCCCCTCCTCGGTGCGGCGCACGTCGAGCCGGGGAACGTCTTTGTCTTCGGCAGGGAGCGGCTCCTCGAAGAAGAAAACCCGCCTCTCCCGGGCGAAACGGGACATCAGGTGTTGCGGCCGCTGGAAAACGAAATTCCAACGGAGGTGGCTCAGGCACAACAGATCGGAAAGTTCCATCAGCGCTGCAAGGTGTTGTCCGAGGATGGAAAACGCCAGTGCAACGCGGCTGTGCTCGGTTGCCGAGCCCGGCAGCGTCGCACGGTCCGGGCCGATGCCGCCCGAGTTTTCCGAGGCGGCGGCGGTCAGCTCCTGCGCGTCGTACAGCCACTCTCGGTCCGGCGGCGCCTCGGGTGCTCGCCGATCAGGCTCGCTCGACCGGGCGCCTTCGCCCCGACCTCCGCCTCGGCACCGAAGAGCTGCTCACGACTCGTCGCCTTCGGGATCCTCCTCGTTCTTCGGACGGGGCGCCGGAGGCATCGAGACATCACCCTGGAAGTGTTCGCCGCGGGTCGCGGCGGCGATGCGCTCGAGGGGAAACTTCGGCGTTCGGTCCGCGTGAAGCAGCCCGTTCGCCTCCTGGTAAGTGTCGGCGAACTGGGTGTAGCAGAACCCCGCCAGCAGGTGGAGCGAGCGAACCGTCTCCAGAAGCTTGGCGTACCGCTCGGCCAGCTCCTCACCGTCGAGCACCCGGCTGTAGCCCCAGGCCTGACTTCCGCCGTTCTCGAGCGCGATCCCGCCGAACTCGCTCAGCATCACGGGGTGCTCCGCATGGTCCGTCCCGAGCAGGAGAGACCGCCCGCCCGGGCGCTCACGCCGGAAGAGGCGGGGGCGCTCTACGTCGGCGTGATAGCGGCGGGCGAGGGTATCGGGATCGGGGTCGTAGTCGTGAATGCCGATGATGTCGGTCGTCACGCTCTCCCAGCCGTCGTTGCCGATCACCGGCCGCGTGGGATCGAGCGTCTTCGTCAGGTGGTAAAGCGCCTGGACATAGTGCCGCTCCTCCGGATTGTCGGGCAGGTTTGGCACTCCCCAGCTCTCGTTGACTGGCACCCAGGCCACCAGGCATGGGTGGCTGTAGTCGCGGCGAATGGCGTCGGTCCATTCCCGCGTGACCCGCTCCACCGAGCGCTTCGTGAACCGGTACGCCGACGGCATCTCGCCCCAGACCAGCAGCCCCAGACGGTCCGCCCAATAAAGGTAGCAGGGGTCCTCGAGCTTCTGGTGCTTGCGAACGCCGTTGAATCCCATCGACTTCGCGAGCTCCACGTCGCGCCGGATCGCGGCGTCGTCGGGAGCGGTGAGTCCCGTCTGTTCCCAGTAGCCCTGGTCGAGGACCATCCGGAGCATGTAAGGCCGCCCGTTGAGAAGGAAGCGATCGCCCTGAAGCGTCACGTCGCGGAGCGCGGTGTAGCTGTGTACCGTGTCCACCAGCTGGCCGGCGGCGTCGCGCAGGGTG
The DNA here is from genome assembly GCA_036489275.1 of Myxococcaceae bacterium. Lineage (GTDB taxonomy): Bacteria > Myxococcota > Myxococcia > Myxococcales > Myxococcaceae > RPRB01. Next base: position 13,156 of record DASXGF010000098.1, read on the forward strand.
AGCTCGGCCTGGATGAGGGTGGGCGACGCGGGGTTCCAGAGCAGGTCATTCCGCGAGTCGTCGATGCCGGGGTCCGACAGAGCGATCCGTCGTGTGACCTCTCCGGCGACGACCTGGTAACGGTCGTGTGCGAGTAGCTGGCCACGGGCGCGGAGCAGGACCTCCAGCGCGTGCGCGTCGGGTTCGTTCCCAGCCACCAGCGCGTGGAGGCCGATCTCCCAGCGGGCCAGGTTGGAGGTCCAGCGCAGCACCGAGATCGCCGTTGGCGGCAGCCGCTCGAGCCAGACCGTCTGCCAGATACCGGTCGTCCTGGGGTACCAGATGGAGTGCGGGTCGCGCTGCCAGTCCTGCTTGCCGCGCGGCTTGGCCAGGTCATGCGGATCGTCGTCCGCGCGCACGACCAGCTCGTGCTCGCCGCCGTCCGTGAGCTCCAGGGTGAGGTCCACCGAGAAGGGCGTGTACCCGCCCTCATGACGACCCACGAACCGGCCGTCCAGATAGACCATCGCCTCGCTGTCCACCGCGCCGAAGTGGAGTAGCAGCCGCTCGCCAGCGCCCAAAGGCGAAATCTGAAAGCGGCGCCGATACCAGCACCGCGCGTAGAATCCCCTGTCCCCCACGCCGCTCGCCGGGGTCTCCGGGCTGAACGGCACCACGATGGTCCGTTCCCAACGCACCTCATCGGGGCGGGCCACCCTTGCCTGGTGGTCAATGGCGAATTCCCACCGACCGTTGAAGCTCTCCCAGCCCGCGCGTCGAAGCTGTGGGCGCGGGTAACCCCGGGCGCCCGAGCCGTCGCGCGAAGGGGCCATGCGTGGGGCAGTCCGGCGGGCGGGAGCGTCGGCGTGCTCAGGAGGTCGCTCGGCCATGACCGAATGACAGGGTAAGCTCGCCTGACCGGGCCTGGGAAGGGAGCCGGAAATCGAAAGGGGAGGGTGCGAAGCGCCTGCTCCGTTCGATGGGTTCGGGGCGATGAGCCGTGCCCCATCCTTCCGTGCGAACGCAGTCCTGGCCGACGAGGGCCGAAGGCCCGCTTGTCCGGCGTCGGCTCAGGCGTACTCGCTGGCCCCGATCACCCAGATGAACGACTGCAGGTCGATCATGTCGCGTGGGGCGAGGTCGTGGAGATCCCGGCGGATCTGCTCGGCGAAGCGAAGCACCGACGCGTAGGTCGTCCACCCCGGTCGCGAGGCGTACTGCAGCTCGAACCCGTACGCCGCCGCCGCTCGCCTCACGGTCAGGGGCTTCACGAACATCTCGTGCCGCGGACGGGCGATGAAGCCGAAGACGGTGTGCAGGGGCCAGGTGTGAACGCGGCTCTGACGGCGAGGCAGCCCGTCGAGAACTCTGCCGAAGGCGAGGAAACGCTCCCTCCGGGGCGCCGCTCCGTGAAGGAACGCGTGCAGGCCGAGAACAAAGGCGCTCGCTGCGGAATCGCTGCGGATTGCATCGCGCAGTGCCATCTTCTCGAACGAGAAGAGCATCGGGTGCCGCGATCGCTGCTCGACCTGGACGGCGAGCTGAGCGGCCTCCCGGAAGCGCTTCTCCTGGATGAGGAGCTCGAGCCGGGACTTCCGGAGCACCTGCTGCCAGTCGGCGTGCACCGCGACCTTGTAGTCGCGCTCCCAATCCCGATACGTCGGATCCTGGAACCCGCGGGGGAAGTAGCGGAGGAACTTCCGACGGCAGCGCCGGGCTGCAGCGGTCCCGGCAGGCGGGACGACCCCTGTGGGCGTCAACATGGTCAAGCCGAGTGGCTGTCACTCATTCCGGACATCCTCACCGGCGACCGGTTCAAGGCTCACTTGCTCGAGATCCTTGGTCGCTGGGCCGTTGAGCACCGCTCCATCCACGTCGAACCGGCTGCCATGACATGGGCAGTCCCAGGACCTTTCCTCCCGGTTCCATCGGACATGGCAGCCGAGGTGAGTGCACACGGCGGACCGCGCGTGAATGCTCCCGGCATCATCCCGGTACACGGCGATCATCTTTCCATCGGAACGGAAGAGGCGACCTTCTCCAGGTGGCACCTGGTCGAGGCCCCCGGCGTCGCCTCTCGCGAAGCGATCACGGACGAGGTGGGCCGGGAAATCGACGTTCTCCCCGAGGAACTCGCGTGCCTGCGCCAGCGGCTTCACCCGGCCGGGGTGGTAGAGCGCGACCCACGGATTCTCGACGCCGAGTACCTCGTCCGACAGGATCATCCCCGCGAGCGTGCCGAACGTCATCCCTGTTCCCGAGAACCCCGTCGCAACGTGGACGTGCTGGGCTCCGGGGTTCTTTCCGATGAAGGGTAGCCCGTCGACAGGCTCGATGACCTGACCAGACCATCGGTGCGCGATGTGAGTGGGACCGAACCGGGTCGAGGCGTACGTGGCAAGCCGGTCGAAGCACTGCCCCGTGTCCTCCTTCTGTCCGGTCTTGTGGTCCCCGCCCCCGACGATGAGGA
>DASXGF010000265.1:0-8178 GCA_036489275.1 Myxococcaceae bacterium
CAGTAGCGGCTGGGGACGAGGCGGCGACCCCTCAGGGAGGCCCGGTCGTCGTAGGCCTCCTTCTTGGAGCGGTTCGGAAGCTTGACCTTCTCCCGGGGCACCTTCCCGTAGGGGATCTGCTTCAGGATGTGGTGAATCACGTTGAGCCGCGCCCGCTTCTTGTCGTCCGAGTCGACGATGTACCAGGGGCACTGCTTGCTGTCGGTTGCCTTGAACATGGCGTCCCGCGCCCGCGAGTACTCGTACCACTTCGTCCGCGACGGCAGGTCGGTCTTGCTCAGCTTCCACTGCCGGAGGGGATCCTCGATCCGGGCCTGGAAGCGCCGGGCCTGCTCGGCGTTGCTCACCTCCAGCCAGTACTTCAGGAGGATGATCCCGGATTCCAGGAGCTGCCGCTCGATGCCGGGGACCAGCTCGAGGAAGCGGTCACGCTGCTCGGGGGTACAGAACCCGAGCACGTACTCGACGCCGGCCCGGTTGTACCAGCTGCGATCGAAGATGATGATCTCCCCCGCGGCCGGCAGGTGAGCCATGTACCGCTGGGCGTACATCTGCGACTTCTCCCGGTCCGAGGGCGCAGGGAGCGCCACCACCCGGAAGACCCGCGAGCTGACCCGCTCGGTGATGGCCTTGATGGTGCCCCCCTTCCCCGCTCCATCGCGGCCCTCGAAGAGGATCACGACCTTGAGCCCCTTGTACTTCACCCACTCCTGGAGCTTGCAGAGCTCGGCCTGAAGCGCGAGCAGCTCCTTCTGGTACTTCTTGCCCTTCAGCGGGGAGGTGGCCATGGAGTGGCATTCAGACCGAGCCTCCGGCCCCGAGCCATAAGACCAACGTCCAAGGTCTCGGCGCTCGCCTGGGGCCTATGGTGCCGTCGAGATGAGCCCTCCAGCGGGACGGCAGCCCGGGCTGGTCCTCGGCTGGGTGAGAGGGTACGACCGCTCCGCGCTCACCCCGGACCTCCTCGCCGGCCTGACCGGCGCCGCGGTGGTCCTTCCCAAGGCGATGGCCTACGCCACGGTGGCCGGGCTGCCAGTGGAGGTCGGCCTCTACACAGCGCTGGCGGCCTCCATCGTCTACGCGGCCCTGGGCCGCTCGCCGGTGCTGAGCGTGAGCACCACCACCACCATCGCGATCTTGACCGGGTCGGCGCTGGGAGAGGTCCCGGGAGTGGCGACCCAGCTTCTCACTGCGCTGGCGACGCTCTCGGTGCTGGTCGGCATGGTGCTCATTCTCGCCGCGGTGGCGCGTCTGGGCTTCATAGCCAACTTCATCTCCGAGCCGGTCCTGGCCGGGTTCAAGGCGGGAATCGGCGCAGTCATCGTCGTGGACCAGCTGCCGAAGCTGCTGGGGCTGCACATCCACAAGGTGGGCTTCTTCCGCGACTTGCTCTCGCTGGCCCGGGCGCTTCCCGAGACCTCCCTGCCCACGCTTGCCGTTTCGGCAGCCGCGATCGTGGTCCTCCTGGCGCTCAAGCGCTGGGTCCCGCGCTTTCCGGCGGCGCTCGGCGTGGTTGCCCTGGGCATCGGGGCCAGCGCCGTGCTCGGACTTCCGGGGCGTGGCGTGGCGGCGATCGGAGCCATTCCGGCAGGGCTTCCCTCCCTCGTGCCGCCGGACATCGGCCTCCTTGGCAATCTCTGGGCCGCTTCGATCGCCATCGCCTTGATGAGCTTCACCGAGACCGTGGCCAGCGAGCGGGCGTTCGCCCCGTCCGGCGAGCTGCGTCCTCCAGCGAACCGCGAGCTCGTGGCCACGGGACTGGCGAACGTCGCGTGCGGCCTCGCGGGAGGCATGCCCGCCGGCGGGGGCACGAGCCAGACTCTGGTCCTGAGCTCCGGCGCGCGGACGCAGCTGGCGGGGCTGGTGGTGGGGCTTGCAGCCCTCGCCACCCTGTTCCTGCTCGCCCCCGCGCTGTCCCTGATGCCGCAGGCCGTTCTGGCCGCGGTGGTGATCGTCTACTCCCTGGAGCTGGTCAGCCTCCGGGACTTCCGGGCCATCGCCGCAGTCCGGCGAACCGAGCTCGTCTGGACGTTGACCGCCTTCGCCGGAGTTCTGCTCCTCGGGACGCTGAAGGGGATCCTGGTCGCGGTCATCACCTCGCTCATCGCCCTGGGGGTCCAGGCCAGCAACCCCGCGGTGTACGAGGTGGTTCGCCGCCGCGGCACCGCGGCATTCCGCCGTCGCTCGGAGAAGCATCCGGATGACGAGGTCTTTCCCGGCCTGCTCCTCGTCCGCGTCGAGGGGCGGCTGTTCTTCGGCAACACCGACCGGGTCCTCGAGCTCGCCGCTCCGCTGCTCGACGCCGCTCGGCCGAAAGTGGTGGTGCTCGACTGCGGTGCGATCTTCGACGTCGAGTACTCGGCGCTACGGATGCTCGCCGAGGCCGAAGCCAGAGCGCGGAGGATGGGCAGCGAGCTCTGGCTCGCTGCGCTCAACCCCAGCGTGAAGGAGGTCGTCCGTCGCTCCCCGCTCGGCGAGGCGCTCGGCCAGGATCGGATGTGCTACGACCTCAACGACGCGGTGGACCGCTTCCAGGCCCGCCCGACGCCGTGAGCCCTCAGAACGCCTCGCCGGCGCCGAAGTAGAAGCCCACGGTCTTGTCGGCCACCGTCAGATCGAGCGTGATGTTCGTGCGCGACTGACGGTTCTGCATGATGCGCAGGCCGGCCCCACCCGCGACGCGCGGGTGCTCGAAGAGTGACTCCCCGGCCTCGCTGTAGCCGGGAATGCTCACCGCCGGGCGGGTGAAGGTGGACAGGTTGGCGAACACGACGCCGCCGAGCAGGCCGTTGTCGGTGATCCGGAACCGCCACTCCGCCTCGGCGTACACCTCCGACGTTCCCCGGAAGCGACCCTGCACCCACCCCCTTCCGGTCCGGTTCTTCGCGTCCCAGCCGATGGACGGAAGCGCCAGATAGGGCAAGGCCCCGGTCACCTGGCCCTGCGCGACGACCCAGAACGCAAGCACGTTGCGCGGGACCGAGGGGGACAGTCCGACGTACGTCCGCAACTCGGCGGAGATGAACGAGCTGTCCTTGCTGCTCCCGAACCACGTTGGGTTCCACTGGTACGAGAGGCTCGCGTAAACCCCACGGTAGGCGTTGATGGTCGAATCGCGCGTGTCGTAGAGGAAGTTCAGGCTCAACCCGCTGGTGTTGTAGGCCTTCGTCCCGAACCCCTCGAGACTGCTGTACGCATAGTGGCTCGTGACCACCGGCGGGCTCGCGGACAGGTCCAGCCGCTGGTCCACGATGCCGTAGTAGCGGTCGAACGAGATCCCCGGCCCGATGTACAGCGCGTCCCACACCTTCCGGAGCGCGTTCTGCCGGAAGCGCAGCAGGTTCATGTCCATGTGCTGCGCGCCCTCGACCGGAGCGGTGTTGCCGATGCCGTTGATGGTGAAGCCCTGGCTCACCGGGCTGTGGCCGCTCCCCAGCCCGAAGGTGTCCTGGTTGAAGATCATGAATCGCCAGTCACCCTGGAACTCCCAGGTGTTCCTCTCGGTCAGGATGGTGCTGCTGACCTGGGTGATGAACTGGTTCTTCGTCGTGTACAGCACCATCGCCTGCATGCTGGAGATGGTGGTCGTGTCGGGATCTCCCAGGTACATGCCGAAGATGCCCACGCCTCCGAAGAGGAAGCCGACGGTGGGGTTGTAGGCAAAGGCCGGGAGCACCGCGAGCAGCGGCTCGAAGGCCTTGGGCCGGGCCTCCTGCTTCTCCGTCAGGCCAACGGCGATGAACAGATCGGTCTCGTCCCGGTAGGGCTCGCACCGTCCAGTGGTGCAGACGGACCCGTTTCCGAAGCGGGCGCGGCACTGGCTGCTGTCCGCGCAGGGGGCCGGCGCATCCTCGGCGGCGGCTGCGCGCGCGACGAGCAGCAATGCCATCGCAAGGCCGAGCTCCCGGATACCCTCGAGGCGCCGCATGCGTCACCGTCCGGGGGCGCCGGGGGAACGGGGGCGACCCGTCCGTGAGCGGCCCGCAAACCCCTCAGTACTGCAAGCGCATCTGCAGAGAATGGTTGGACCTTGGTCTCATTGTAGGGAGAAGGGGTGGCTGAGACCCTTCCGCTCGGGAGAGGAGGACCCCCAGACAATGCCCCGGTTCGGGAAGGACCTAGCACCGCCCATCGTTGCGCTCGGCCTGCTTCTCGCCGCCTGTCACCCCACAGGTGTCGAGACGATCCAGGATCTCGACACGGTGGCGACGACGCGCGATCCGAATTTCAACTTCGCGGCGCCCACCACCTACAAGCTTCCGGTCACCATCCCGCTCATCACCACCGATGACGATCCCACCATCCGGCCTCCCGATCTGCTTCCGGCGGATCTGACGCAGCTGATCCTCAGCACGATCGACACCGAGATGACGGCCCAGGGCTACGTCAACGTCAGCCTCGCGGATGGCGGCTCCTCGGCCGCTTCGGATCTCGTGGTGACCGCATCGGCGCTCAAGGTCACCAACATCAGCTACTACTACCAGTACTGGTGCGGCTACTGGGGCTACTACTACCAGCCCTGCTATCCGTATTACCCGCCGGTGGCGGTGAGCTCGTACGTCGTGGGCTCGCTGATCATCGACCTGACGCCCTTCCCCCCTGACACCAGCGGGACGCGTGAGCTCGGAGTCTGGACGGCGCTCATCCGCGGGATCCAGAGCGGCGTCCCGAGCACCGATCGCGCTCGGATCGTCAATGGCATCTCCCAGGCGTTCAGCCAGTCCTCGTCGTACCTCGGGAAATGATTGCGATGAGAACCCACCGAACGCCGATTCCGTTCTTCGCGCTCGCCGTCCTCCTCGTCGCCCCCGCGGCACGGGCCGACATCCCGCCGACGCTGGTGGGTGTCTCGTACCAGTTCTCGATCCCCATCGGGAACACGGCCACCTTCACTCCCCCGGTCAGCTGGCGCGGCGTGGGGCTCGACGTCGCGACGTTCATCCGGAAGGACCTCGCGGTCGGTCTGGCCTTCGGCTGGAACGTGTTCTTCGACAACACCACCTCGACCATCAACGTCAAGAACACCACCATCACCGGAAACCAGGATCGGGCGCTCAACGTCTGGCCCACGCTGGTCAATGCGCGGTGGTTCCCGAAGATCTCCTCCAACCGCGACATCCAGCCGTACATCGGGGCCAACATCGGCGGGTACATCATCGAGCAGTACCTGGCGATTGGCCTCACTGCAGTCCAGGAGACGCACTACCACTTCGGGCTCGCGCCGGAGATCGGGGTCTTCTTCCAGAACCCGGTCGGCGCGGTCTTCCTCAACGCTCGCTACAACATGGCCTTCGCCTCGGGCGGAGTGCCGTTCCAGCAGTTCCTCAGCATCAGCCTCGGCTACGCCTGGGAGAGATGACATGCGCAACGTGAATCGATGGATCACCCTCGGAGCCTGCGGCCTCGGGTTGGCCGCCCTGGCCCAGGCTCCCGCTCCGGCTCCGGCTCCGGCTCCGGCAGCTCCGGCGGCCGCACCTGCCGCCGCGCCGACGCAGGACGCCGCGGCCTCGCTGCTCAAGGTTTACGTATTCCCGGCGAACAACCAAACCCCGGACCAGCAGGGCAAGGACAGCAACGACTGCTACGCCTGGGCGAAGCAGCAGACCGGTGTCGACCCCACCAACCCAACCGTTCCCGAGAAGGCCGACACCAGCCAGGCCGGCAAGGGAAGCGCGGTCAAGGGCGCTGCGAAGGGCGCTGCGGCGGGTGCAGCCATCGGCGCCATCGCCGGCGACACCGGGAAGGGCGCGGCGATCGGCGCCACGGCTGGCGGCATGGGCGGCGTCGCGGGGAAGAAGGCATCCAAGCAACAGGCCGCGGCCCAGGCCCAGCAGCAGCAGCAGGCCGCGGTGAACGCGCAGATCGACTCCTTCAAGAAGGCCTACACCGCGTGTATGGAAGGAAAGAAGTACACGGTGAAGTGAGTCCCGCTACGGTGCGTCGCGCGCAGCTCACGGGAGGCGGCACATGAATCGACGAGGGGTCCTTCGCTGGGCCGCGGTGGGATGTCTGCTCGCGCTCTCCGCACCACGGGCCGAGGACCAGCCCAAGAAGGTGGACATCAAGAACCTGAGCTGCGAGGCGTTCCTCGCCCAGCCAGCGGAGGTCCGCCCGGTGATCGTGGCCTGGGTGCACGGCTACACCCGTGCCGGCGGAGAGAACTGGATCTTCGAGGTCGGCTCCGGGAAGGAGTTCGTGGCCTCGGTCGAGGAGAAGTGCACCAAGGCGCCGAACGCGAGCTTCCGCTATCAGGTCCTGCAGACGGCCAAGGAGCGCCAGGCGGCGCGGAAGGCCGCTAAGAAGTAGCTCCGGCTTCGCGCGGTCTCGGGGAGCGGGACGCCGCAGTGGGCGCCCCGCTCTTCTTGCTTCAGGGCGTCGACCGGCCGAACTTGGAGCGCGCCGCCTTCTGCTTGATGCGCTCCACCTCCTTGGGATCGACGCTCTTCCTGATCAGCGTCTGCACGGCGAAACGAACCTGGTGGTACTCGTCGGCGCACCCCTCGGCGCGATCGTCGGGAAGCTTGCCGAGGTCCTTGGCGAAGGCGTAGCGCTTGGGATCCGATCCCCAGGCCAGGCAGAGCACGTTGTAGAAGCGCTGGCGGTCGAGCCCGTGCACGTCGGCGAAGTCGTCCTCGCCGGGTTTCCGCGCCGAGTCGGTGTCGTACATGAATGCCGCCGCCCGGAGCATGCGCTCGGCGAAGTCACCACCGAGCTGCGTCGCCGCGTACGCCGCCACCTGGTCCGCGGCGTCCTCCTCGCGGCCCAGCACTGGAATGGCCAGGACCGCGAAGACCGCGTGGGCGGTCTCGTGCAGGACGATGAACATGAACGGACCGATGACCGCCTGCTCGGGCGTGAGGTTGAACTTCTCTGACTTGGCGGCCGAGTTGATGAAGTCGCGAACCAGCTCGTAGCAGAAGGTGATCACGTCGGTCTGCGCGTCGTACCAGGCGTTGGACTCGCCGCAGCTCTCGCCCTTGAGGGTCAGCGTGCGCGGAAGCTTGAGCGCGGAGAGCATCTCCGCCGCGCCCTCGAGGACCTTTCGCTCCTTCATCTTCGCCGCGATGGGAGCGAGCTCGGGCTTGGTGGTGTCGGCGTACACCACGCGGAAGGAATGGGTCTTGGTGGGTGTTGCCTGTCCCGCACCGAGTAGCCCCGCGAGCACGAGCGCCCCGACCGTGGTCATCGACATGGCCTCTCCTTACCACCGGGCCGGAGCCCCCCGGCAGACGCCCCGCTCAGGCCCGGTGGGCCGCGCCGGCCTCGACGGCCCGCGAGACCGCCTGCACCAGGAGCGCGGGCTCGAAAGGCTTCTGGAGACAGGGGACGTTCCCGAGCCCCCGGCGGCGAAGCATCTGGGGCGCATCGATGCGCCCTGTGACGAAGATCGCCGGGAGCAGGACCTGGTCGGCCCTGAGTCGCTCGAGCAGATCCGGGCCGCTCATCCCCGGGAGCATCACGTCGATGACCAGGCAGCCTGGACGGGTGTCGGCGAAGGCCTGCAGCATCTCCTCGGCGGTGGAGAACGAGGCGACTCTGAATCCGTGCGCTCGCAGAATGCGAGCCAGCGCACGGCGAGCTGCCGCGTCGTCCTCGATCACCGCGACCATCGTCTCCGGCGAGGAACGCGAGGAGACCGTCCGACCCGCGGACATCTCGACCCTCCGTCCAGGGTTCGGGCCACCCTAGGGACAGAGGCTCTCGCCCTGCTATACGACGTTGGTCTCATCCCCACGGGGGGCCGGGTATCCGAATGCCAGTCTCGATGATCGCCTTCGAGCAGCCCGAGCTCTTCGAGCAGCAGCTTTCCCAGCTCTCCGCGATTTTTGTGGCCCTCCCCGCGAATCATGTCGACCAGCAGATCGACCGCGAGTTGCTGCAGTTGCTCGAGGCAACGGGGATGGACCGGACGAGCGTGGCCGAGCTGTCCCCCGATGGCCGAAGGTTCGAGGTGACGCACAGCCATGTGAGGAGCGGGACTCCTTCGCTCGCCACCGGCAACCTGGCAGAGCTCCTCCCCTGGTACACGGAGGCCCTCGCCCGCGGCGAAGTCTTGCAGTTCGAAAGGCTCCCCGAGGGACTCCCGCGCGCGGCCAGGGCCGAGCGGGAGTATGTCACCCGCATCGGGTTGCGGTCCCAGCTGACCATCCCCCTCCGGATCGCCGAGCAGACTATTGG
>DASXGF010000345.1:0-8501 GCA_036489275.1 Myxococcaceae bacterium
CACGGGCGACGGGCCCGAGTCTAGCGGACCGTGCGGTTACTGCTCGCGCGGATCCGGGTGAGCTCGAGGCTCACCCGGGGCGATTCAGGGTCGCGCGAACCGCCCGCCTACTGCTCGCGCGGATCCCGCTGACCGTGACGCTCACCCGGGTCGACCTTCTTCGCCGGCGGGTGGGCGCGACCGGGCGCCGGCTCGACCTTCTTTGCCTGGCCGGGCGGCAGCGGACGGGAGGCCGCGGAGACGGTCGCCGGAGGCGCGGGGCTCACTGGAGTGGGCGGTTGGCGCACCGCAGGCGGATCGCTCTGCGCGGGCTGCGGACGGGGCGGCATGTCCGACCCGCGCTGGACCGGCCGCAGGATGGGGCCCTCACCCTCGGTGTTCCCCTGCCCGTTGGCCCAGGGGCGCGGCCCGGGGCGATCTCCGCCCATCGCCTCGGGGCGGAGCACCGGCTGCACCGGCGGCTGCCCCGCGGTAGCAGGCGGGATCTGACGGACCTGGACGGTCCCGTTGCTCGAGGGCGCAGGCACCGGCGTCGCGATCGGAGTGCCACCAACGTTGGCCGACTGCGGGCCGGGGAAGCCTGCGGGACGATTCACGCGGGTCGGGAAGGCGCCATCGTTCCGGACCGGAGGCGGCGCGGTGACGACCACCGGGTGCACCGCGGCGGCGTCGTGCGAGAGCACCGGAGCCTGCGCGGTCACCGGACGTCCCTCGCGGGTGACCCCGGCGGGGGCGTACACCTCGACCACCCCGCTGCGCGGGACCGGACGGATCATCATCCCCGGCCGGACGACCGGTGGCGCGCTGAGCACCACCGCGGGCGGAGTGCCCACGGGGCAGGGAACGATCACCCCGGGCAGCGAGCCGGGAGGAGCGGGGACGAAGACGCCGTGCGGACCCACCGGCCGCACGTAGCCGACGTGCACGACCCTGACCTGGACCACCGGGATGTAGACGGTGGGCGGCGGCGGGACGAAGACCCGGTAGGTCGGGCGCCAGAAGCCGGCGACGAAGACCACCGCGTCACCGCGGTACTCGTAGTACGGCTCGGCGTAGACCCAGCCCGGATTCGGCGGACGCGCCCAGTACCCGCGCGCCCAGACCCACTCACCGTTCCACCAGCTCCAGTGACCACCGACCCACACCGCCTCGACCCACGGGCGCGGCGGGGGCGGGTCCCACGCCATCGGCGGAGGCGCGTATGGAATCGCGACCGGCGCCGGCTGCTCCATCGGCGGCTCGATCTGCACCGACTCCCAGCCCGGATCCTGCTGGACGGGCTGGCCGTACTGCGGAGGCGGAGGCGGCTGGTACGCCACCGGCGGCGGAGGAGGCGGCGGTGGCTCGCGATAGACGACAGGAGGCGGTGGCTGGCGCACCTCGCGGACCACGCAGCCCGAGGCGAGCACCGCGCATCCCATGAAGAGCATCTTGCGCATCGTCGTTTTGTCCGTCCTTCCTTGCCTGCTTGCGAGACGCCGCGCCGCGGCTGGCTATTCACCCACACGGCTCTGGCCGGACGACTAGGCTACCGCCCGATGGCCACCCGCATCCGGTGCAACGGTGTCGATCTCGCGGTCGAGGACTCGGGTGAAGGCGGGTCGACGGTGCTGTTCTCCCACGGCCTGCTCTACTCGCTCCGGATGTGGGACGCGCAGATCGCGGCGCTGCGTTCGCGCTTTCGGTGCGTCGCCTACGACCACCGCGGTCAGGGCGAGAGCGAGGCGGCCACGACCGGCCTGGACATGGACACGCTCTCCGAAGACGCGGTGGCGCTGATCGAGTCGCTCCGTCTCGGTCCGGTGCACTTCGTCGGGATGTCGATGGGCGGCTTCGTCGCGATGCGGGTCGCGGCGCGCCGGCCCGAGCTGGTGCGCTCGCTCGTGCTGGTGGACACCTCGGCCGGGCCCGAGCCGGCGGAGAACATCCCGCGTTACCGGCGGCTGGAGTGGGTGGCGCGCTGGTTCGGGACCTGGCCGGTGGCCGGCCGGGTCGAGGCCATCATGCACGGGGCCAGCGCGCGGAAGGACCCCGCCCGCGCCGCCGACCTGCGCGCCTGGCGCGAGCGGCTGATCCGGGCGGACGCGGTGGTGATGAACCGCGCGGTGGAGGGCGTGCTCACCCGCGAGAGCGCCCTCCCCCTGCTTCCGCGCATCCGCTGCCCGACGCTGGTGATGGTCGGCGAGGAGGACGTGGCCACCGTGCCGGTGCGCTCGGAGGAGCTCGCCGCCGGAATCGCCGGGGCGGGGCTGGTCCGCATCCCGCGCGCCGGGCACATGTCGCCCATCGATGCGCCGGAGGCCGTCACCGCGGAGCTGCGCACGTTCCTCGAAGGGCAGCGCTAGGCGGCCTTCGCTTCGCCGGACGCCTTGCTGAGGGCGACGAAGAACGCCACCACCAGCGGCCCGGCCACGAGCCCCACCGGGCCGAACGCCGCGAGCCCCCCGAGCAGCGCGAAGAACACCACCGCGCCGTGCATCTCCGCACCGCCCTTGATGAAGAGCGGCTTCACCACGTTGTCGATGAGGCCCACCACCACGAGGCCCCAGAGCAGCAGGAAGATGGCCCAGCCGGTCCGTCCCTGGATGAAGAGCACGACCGCGATCACCAGCGGCACGCTCCCCGCCCCCACCGTGGGGATGAAGGACATGAAGAAGGTGATGAGGGTGAGGAAGACGGCGTTCGGCACCCGGGCGATGAGGTAGCCCCCCAGCGCCGCCGCGGCCTGCACCGCACCGGTGCCCACGGTGGAGAAGACCACCGCGCGCGACACCTGCCGGAACTCGGAGAGGAAGCTCCGGAAGTGCTCCGGCGGGAGCGGCGCCACCCTCTCCAGCCAGCGCACCAGCCGGTCCCCGTCCAGCAGGAGGAAGTAGAAGGCGATGAGCATCAGCACCGCCTCGATGAGGGCGCGCGAGGTGGCGGAGAGGAAGGCGCGCGCCGCGCCCGCGGCCTTCCCGCTCTGCGACTGGATCACCTGCACCCAGCTCTGGCCCTTGTCCCCGGCCCCGAGGCTCTCCAGGGCGCCCTGGGCGAGCGACTGCAGCGGATCGGGGAGCCGCTCCACCAGCCCGGCGACCCCGGACTCCTGGAAGGCGCCCCCCACCCACTTGATCACCTGGATGATCTCCTTGGTGAGGATCCCGGCGATTCCGCCGAAGGGAATCACGATGGCCAGCAGCACGAGCAGGGTGAGCAGCCCCGCGGCGATCCCTCCTCGGCCGCCGAGCTTCTGCGCCAGGCGCCGGTGCAGCCCCGAGAAGATGCCGGCCAGCACGGCGGCGAGGAACAGCGCCGACCAGAAAGGCCGGAGGATGGCCCAGAGAAGGACGAGGGCCAGGCCCACGAGGAGCCAGGAGAAGATCTGCGAACCGTCGAGGCGCGTCCCGTCCATGGGGGACCGCGCACGCTACCCTGCGCCGAACCCGCCGGGGTGTGCGCTATTTCTTGCCGTAGTTGGTGGCGAGGTAATCGACAATCTTCGCCACCTCGTCCGGCTCGATCGGCGCGCCGTAGGACTTCACCATCTTGTTGACCTCGGCCTCCCATCCCTTGCGGTCGAGGAAGGGCGAGTTCATCGGGATGTAGTCCTGGCTGTGGCAGGCGGCGCAGCGGCCGAGGACCAGGGCCTTGTCGGGGCCGTCCTTGAGCTGCACCCGGTTCTCGTCGGGGTACTTCGAGGCCGGAGTGGCGAGCAGGACCAGAGCGATCAGCGCGGTCATCGGCGTCCCCCCTATGCCACCCGGACCTTGACCCGGGAGACGACGTTGTTGTGGTAGCCGGCTGGATTGAAGATGAGGTCCGAGACCTGCGTGGCCCCCTGGCGATTCGTCGCCTTGCCCAGGAGGGTCATGTCGCCCGGCGCGCTCGCCTTGAACGAGTGGCGGAATCCGCGGAACGAGAAGCGCCCCATGTCCTGATCGAGCGTCGCCGGCTGCCAGGTACGCCCCTCGTCCGCCGAGACCTCGACGCCGGCGATGCCCGCGCCGTTGTCCCAGGCGATGCCCCTGACCTCCACCGGCTCACCGACGTGGACGATCTGACCTTCCCTGGGCCCGGTGAGGAGCGAGTTCACCACCATCTCGGTGATCGGCGTGTTGGCCTCCGTCTCCTGGGTGAGAAAGCGATCCACGATCGGGAACTTTCCCTTGGGGATGCGGTAGGCGCCGGCCATCCAGAAGTTCTTCAGCGGCTGCGAGACCGCCTGGACGGAGACGAGGTGCTTCATCCAGTAGGTCCCGGTCCATCCGGGCACCACCAGCCGCGCCGGTGCGCCGTTCCAGTGGGGCAGCGGCGCGCCGTTCATCTGCCAGGCGATCAGCGTGTTCTCGTCGTTCGCCTTCCAGACCGGCAGGCTCTTCACGAAGTCCGGAGTGGAATCGAGCGGCGCCTGGTCCGCGCCATTGAACACCACCTCCACCGCCTCCTTCTTCAGGCCCGCCTTCGCCAGGATGTCCTTGAGCCGGACGCCCTTCCACCGTGCGTTGCCCATCGCCCCGATGCCCCACTCGACGCCGGCGACGTGGGGATCCGAGAGTCCGCGCCGGTTGCCCGAGCATTGTAGAACTGCCGGGATCTCGACCTGCTCGAAGTCCTTCTTGAGCGCCGCGAGATCGAGGGTGAAGGGCTTCTCCACCGAGTCGCCGGCCACGTCCAGCTTCCACTGCGCCGCCGTCACCTCGGGGATGCGCGCCAGGTGGTAGCGGACGAAGAAGGCGTCGTTGGGCGTGAAGACCTGCTCGAAGAACTCGAGCGGGGTCTCGAAGTTCGGCGGACGGTAGGTCCGCTTGATGAGCGGGCGCTTGCCGGGGAGCGCCTCGAGGAAGGAGGTCTCCAGCGTGCCCGCCGGGAGCCCGGCCGGTCCGACCGCGGGGGTGTTCGCGGCACGGGCCAGCGAGGGAAGGAACGCGCCGGAGCCGACCACCGCTGCGCCGCCGGCGAGATCCTTCAGGAACTGCCGTCTGGATCGCATGTGCACCTCCCGGGAAAGGGATGCGCTGCAGAGCGCCGGAGAGCGTTCCGCCGCCGGAGGAAGGTGTCAAGCACGTGAACCGTTGCGGTGGCGACGACGTCCGGACCGCGCCCCGGTTGCGCGGCGCGTCGCCCGCGCCTCAGCGGACTGCGAGGAGCACGGGCCCGATGGAGGGAACGAGGAGGACGACGGCCACCGCTCCGGCGAGGACGCCGATCCGCGCCATCTCCAGCCCCACCGCCCAGCGACGACCCTCGAGGAGCGCCGCGCCGGCGATGAGCGACACCAGCACCCAGCCGACCGCGACGACCAGCGCGCCGGCGGACAGCGCGTTGTGCCAGGTGAGGAGCGCGAAGGCGACGACGACGATCAGCGTGAGCTGCGCTCCCACGTAGCCGACGCGCCGGCGGCCGGGCTGGACGTCGAACTTGAGCAACGCCTCGCGGTCCACGCCTCGCCGTGGCTCGATCGGACCGAGCCAGTCGGGGTGCCAGGCGGGGGAGGCGAAGAGGTAGCGGACGGCCTGGCCCACCGAAGGAGCCCGTCGCATCGCCTGCCAGAGCGCCCAGAAGGGCTGCACCTGGGCCCAGACCGGATCGAAGCTCCGGAGCGGGTGGCTGACGCCGAAGACGACCGGAGCCTCCTCGCGGCGGAGCGTGCCGAAGAGCTGGTCCCAGCAGATGAAGGTCGCCGCGTAGTTCTTGTCCAGGTACTCCGGATTCACCCCGTGGTGCACGCGGTGGAGAGACGGGGTGTTCACCACGTGCTCGAGGACGCCCATCCGGCCCACCAGCTCGGTGTGGATCCAGAACTGGTAGAGCGTGCTCAGGGCGTTGACGATGAAGAACGGGACCAGCGGAACGCCGAGCACCGCAAGCGGCAGGTAGAACGGCATCACCGTGATGGGGGAGAGCACGGCCTGCCGGAGCGCCACCGCCAGGTTGTAGTCCTCGCTCTGGTGGTGGACGACGTGGACTGCCCAGAGGACGTTCACCTCGTGGGACAGCCGATGCCACCAGTAGTAGCCAAGGTCGACGCCGACGATGGCGATGACCCACGGCCAGGGGCTCCCCGGGGCGAAGGTCCAGAGGCGACCGTGCTGGTAGAGGAGCGCGTAGACGGCGAGGAGGCCCGCCTCGAAGAGGAGGAGGACCACCCGCTGGGTCACTCCGCAGCCCAGGTCGGCGAAGCTGTCGGTGAAGCGGTAGACACGCTGCCGGCGGGCCCGAGCGAAGAGCAGCTCCACGCCGATGAGGACGAAGAAGATGGGGACGGCAAGGGCGATGGGGTCCAGCGTCACGCAAGGAGAGTTTAACTGACATGAGCAAGGCCTTCACCCGCGAGGACGACAACCTCCCACCTCCCGTGCCCGCGCGACGCGGCCCGGTGGGTCCACGTCCGCTGACGGCGGACGGACACGCCAGGTTGCTGCGCGAGCGTGCGGCGCTCGAGGGATCCGATGCGCCGGGAGCGGAGGAGCGTCGCAAGGAGCTGGACGCGGTGCTCGAGCGCGCGGTCCCGGCGCCGCCGGACGCGGGCGCGGACGGACGGGCGGTGCTGGGAGCGTTCCTCGAGGTCGAGGACGCGGACGGTGGGCATCGGGAGCTGCGGCTGGTGGGCGGGGACGAGGCCGACGCGGCCCGCGGCTGGGTGCGGGTGGACTCGCCGCTGGGCGCGGCGTTGCTCGGCCGCCGGGCGGGGGAAGCGGTTCTGGTGGAACGCCCGCGGGACACGCTCGAGCTGAAGGTCATCCGGGTCTTCGCCGCGGCGGGCTGACGAACTCGCCCGCGACTGTGATGGTCAGGCGGGCCGAGGACATGCGACGGTCCGGGCATGGCCGATCTGACTCTCTGGGTGGATGCGTTCTGGATCAGCCCCTACGCCTTCTCGGCGTTCGTGGCTCTGGAGGAGAAGAAGCTCCCGTACACGGTGGAGGAAGTGGCGATGCACCGGGCGGAGCACCGCGCGCCGGACTACGCACGCTGCTCGCTGACCGCGCGCGTGCCGATGCTCCGGCACGGCGACTTCCATCTGTCGGAGTCCAGCGCGATCGCCGAGTACCTGGACGACACGTTTCCCGGGACGCCTCCGCTCCTCCCGGGGGATCCCCGCCAGCGAGCCCGAGCGAGACAGGTGATGGCCTGGGTGCGGAGCGATCTGATGCCCATCCGCGAAGAGCGCTCGACGAACACCATCTTCTACGAGCCGGCCAGCGAGCCGCTCTCGCCGAAGGCGCAGCAGGCCACGGCGAAGCTCCTGGCCTGCACGGACGCCCTCCTCGCACCCGGGGCCACCTCGCTCTTCGGCGCGTTCTCCATCGCCGACGCGGACCTCACGCTGATGCTCCAGCGACTGGGCAAGAGCGGCCATCCGCTCGGGGACAAGGTGCAGCGCTTCGTGGACGCAACCTGGTCGCGTCCGAGCGTCCGGAAATGGGTCGAGCGGAAGCGGGCGACCTTCGTCCCGTACTAGCCGTCACGAAGAGGGTCTGAAGCTCGAACGGGCTCTTCTTCATCTTCCGCGGCGATCCACCGGAAGGGCTCGTCTCGCTCGCGCCGGGGATTGAGCGGCTTCAGCTCGGCGAGCGCCTCGGTCGTCAGGGGGCGTCCCATTCGCTTTCGCACGAAGCCCCTGAAGCAGTCTCGTAGGCTGCGCGCAGCTGGCGATCCACCACAGCTCCTCCACCGCGGCACCTGTCTCGCCACGGGGTGGCAAACCTTGCTCCCTCGCCGTGTGGACACCCGAGACAGCCGGACGAGTCAGACACCCGACATAACTGCTTTGATGCCATCAAGATAGTTACGACTCCCGGCTCTCGTTTCAGTAGAGACCATCGATGGTGCGTTCCAGCGATGTGAGTGCCGTGTTGGTCCACGGCGCGTGGGCCGACGGATCGAGCTGGTCGAAGGTCATTGGGCCGCTGGCGGCCGAGGGCGTCAGCGTGTCGGCGGCGCCGCTGCCGCTGACCTCGTTCCAGGAGGACGTCGCGGCGCTCGACCGCGCCCTGGAGCGGGTGCCGGGGCCGATCGTCCTCGCCGGACACGCCTATGGTGGCGCGGTCATCGGTGCCGTGCGCAGCGACAAGGTGAAGGCGCTGGTCTACGTCGCCGCCCTGGCCCCCGAGGAGGGCGAGACGGTCGCGGACGTCTTCGGCCGCACCGAGCCGCATCCGCAGGCACCGAGGCTCGTACCCGACGGCCACGGGTTGATCTTCCTGCCCGAGGAAGCCTTCGGAGGCGCCTTCGCCCCGAATGCCGGCGCCGAGGAGCGGGCGGTGCTGGCAGCCGTCCAGCGCCCGATCTCGCCCACCTGCCTCACCGTCGCCGTGCCCCGCCCACTCTGGAAGGACCGCCAGACCTGGTTCCTGGTCGCCGAGCAGGATCGGATGATCCGTCCCGAGAATCAGCGCTTCATGGCCGATCGCATGCGGGCACGGGTGCGTTCGCATCCAGTCGATCACAGTCCCATCGTCACCGCGCCCGCGGTCGTGCTGGACATGCTCCGCGAGGCGATCGCCAGCGTCCGGGCC
>DASXGF010000166.1:0-3533 GCA_036489275.1 Myxococcaceae bacterium
GACCCGCGGAACCTCCGCAAGGGCAACGAGAACGCCGCCTTCCTCCTCGACTCGCAGCTGAACGTCACTCACCACTACGTGAAGAACCACCTCGTCCCGTTCGGGGAGTACGTGCCCTGGCACCTGGACGAGGTGCTCGGCATCGGCAACATCGTCGGCGCGAGCTTCGCCCCGGGCAACGACCTCGGCCCCGCGCTGCTCCGACGGCCCGAGGGGCCCCCGGTGCGGCTGGGCATCGAGATCTGCTTCGACGCCATCTTCCCGGAGATCTCCCGGACCTACGCCCGCAACGGCGCCGAGGTGCTGGTCAACATGACCAATGATGCCTGGTACGGCTTCAGCTCGGCGCCGTTCCAGTTCGTGCACATGGTCGCCACTCGCGCGGTGGAGACCGGCCGCCCGGTGGCGCGCGCGGCCAACACCGGGGTGAGCGCGTTCATCGACCCGGTGGGCCGGGTGTTCGACGCCACCGACGTCGGCGTCGTCCCCAGCGACCGGCTGGCGGTCTCCGCCGCGGAGCTGACCGGGCCCGAGTGGCGGATGGCGGCACTGCCTCTGATGGAGGGAGCCACCCCGTACGTTGTCATCGGCGACGTTCCCGCGTACCTTGCCGCGGTCTTCGCCGCGCTCGCGGGGCTGGTGGCCCTGGTCCGCCTGCGCCTCCGCCGAACCCGGCCTCACGGAACCACCTGAAATGCCCATCGATCCGAAGGAACGAATCAGCTCCCTCCAGGCGCGACTCGACGCGCTCAGGGGGCATCTTTGACCTCGATCGCAAGCGGTCGCGGATCGCGCTGATCGATCGCGACGCCGGACAGCCCGACTTCTGGAACGATCAGGTGAAGGCGCAGGCCGCCCTCAAGGAGAAGGCGGGGCTCCAGGCGCAGGTGGACGCGTTCGCCCGGGTGGATCGCGCCCTGGACGACGCGCGCACCCTGCTCGACCTGGCGGCGGAGGCCGGTGACGATGCCACGCGCGCCGAGGCCGAGGCCTCGCTCGAGCCGGTCGAGCGCGACGTGGAGAAGCTCGAGCTGGGGCGGATGCTCTCCGGCGAGAACGATCACGCCAACGCCTACATGGAGATCAACGCCGGCGCCGGCGGGACCGAGTCCATGGACTGGGCGGCGATGCTCCTCCGCATGTACTCCAGATATTCGGAGTCGAAGGGCTGGACGGTGGAGATCAACGACTTCGTGGCCGGCGAGGAGGCGGGCCTGAAGAACGTGGCGATCAAGGTCACCGGCGAGAACGCCTACGGCTACCTCAAGGCGGAGAACGGGGTGCACCGCCTGGTGCGGATCAGCCCCTTCGACGCCAACGCCCGCCGGCAGACCTCCTTCGCCTCGGTCACCGTCTATCCCGAGGTGGACGACGACATCGTCATCGACATCCCGGAGAAGGACGTCCGGGTCGACGTCTACCGGGCGAGCGGCGCCGGAGGCCAGAAGGTCAACAAGACCTCGTCCGCGGTTCGGCTCACCCACGTGCCGACGGGGATCACCGTGGCGATGCAGAACGAGCGGAGCCAGCACGCCAACCGCGACATGGCCTGGAAGATCCTCCGCTCGCGTCTCTACGATCTGGAATTGCAGAAGCGGAACAGCGCGCGGGACGAGGCCGAGTCCTTGAAGAAGGACATCGCCTTCGGCTCGCAGATCCGCAGCTACGTCCTGGCCCCCTACCGGATGGTGAAGGACCTGCGCACCGGGGTGGAGACGGGCAACGTGGACGCCGTGCTGGACGGGAAGCTGGACGACTTCGTCACCGCGCAGCTCCTCGGCGTGAAGAACCCCAACCGGGCCGTTCCGGAGTAGGAGAGGCTCCAGAGACCGTGAGCGACGACACCGAATCGGCCAAGGAGCACGAGCTGTACGCCCAGCGCCTGGAGAAGGCCGAGCGCTGGCGCACGCAGGGGGCCAACCCCTTCGGCAACGGCTTCCGTCCCGCCGACCTGGCCGGCGACATCGCGCGCACCCATGCCTCGGACACCCCCGAGCAGCTGGAGGCCTCCCGGCCCACGTACTCCATCGCCGGGCGGGTGGTGGCGCTCCGCAGCTTCGGCAAGGCGGCGTTCATCAAGCTCCGCGACCGGAGCGGCGAGCTCCAGGTCCATGTGAAGAAGGACGCCCTCGGCGACGCCTTCGAGCGCTTCAAGCTCACCGACCTCGGGGACTTCGTCGGGGTGAAGGGCACGCTCTTCCGGAGCAAGACCGGGGAGCTCACCCTCGCCGCGACCGAGTACCTGCCCCTGACCAAGGCGCTCCGTGCGCCGCCCGAGAAGTGGCACGGCCTCGCCGACGTGGAGACTCGCTACCGCCAGCGCTACCTGGACCTGGTCTCCAACCCCCAGGTGAAGGAGGTCTTCCTCCGGCGCACCGCGCTGATCCGGTATCTCCGGGAGTTCCTCGACCGCCACGGCTACGTGGAGGTGGAGACGCCGATGATGCACAGCCTGGTGAGCGGAGCCGCGGCGCGGCCCTTCACCACGCACCACAACACCCTCGACATCCGGCTCTACCTTCGCATCGCGCCCGAGCTGTACCTCAAGCGCCTGGTCGTCGGCGGCATCGAGCGGGTCTACGAGATCAACCGGAACTTCCGGAACGAGGGCATCAGCACCCGCCACAACCCCGAGTTCACGATGCTCGAGTGGTACCGGGCCTACGCGACCTTCGAGGACATGATGGCCGAGACCGAGGAGATGGTCTCCGGGGCCGCCGAGCGGGTGACCGGCTCGACGAAGGTCGGCTACCAGGGCCAGACCATCGACTTCACGCCGCCCTGGCCCCGGCTTCCGATGGCCGAGGCGGTCCGCCAGGCCTTCCCCGCGTTGCGTGACTCGGACCTGAAGGACGCCGACCGGCTCCGGGCGGAGATTGGCCCGAAGCTCCCGGAGAGCGAGCGGCGGCACCTCTCGGTGCTGGGCCCTGGGGCGATGCTCGCCGTCCTCTTCGAGCACGGGGTGGAAGCCCGGCTGGTCCAGCCCACCTTCGTCACCGAGTTTCCCACCGAGATCAGCCCACTGGCCCGGAGGAACGACAGCCGGCCCGAAATCGCCGACCGGTTCGAGCTGTTCATCGTCGGGCGGGAGATCGCCAACGGGTTCAGCGAGCTGAACGACCCGCTGGATCAGAAGGGGCGCTTCGAGGCCCAGGTCGAGGCGAAGAAGAGAGGGGCGGTCGAGACGATGGACTACGACGAGGACTACATCCGGGCCCTCGAGCACGGCATGCCCCCCACCGGTGGGGAGGGGCTCGGCGTGGACCGGCTGGCGATGCTCCTCACCGACTCGCCCTCCATCCGGGACGTCATCCTCTTCCCGTTGCTGAAACCCGAGAAGCGCTGATGGACGAGCCGCTCGCGCTCGGCGTCGCCGCCCCCGCCCGTTCCCCCGCCCGCTGGGTGCTGCGGGCCACGGGCGCGGCGCTGGTCCTCGCCGGGGTCGCCCTCGCGGCGGTGGAGCTGGGCCGTGCCGGCGCCTGGGGACCGGTGCTGGCCCGCCTCTCCCTCGGCGCCTTCGGCTGGGGGCCGCT
>DASXGF010000187.1:0-7318 GCA_036489275.1 Myxococcaceae bacterium
GATGATGGGAAAGGCGTTGGCCAGCAGCCCGCAGAACAGCCCGGCGAGGGCGAGGGCCAGCGGGGTGGAGTCCGGCGGCTCGCGCCGGTCGAGGATGCCGTCGCAGCGCCAGCACCGGGCGAGCGAACGCACCCCCAGCGGAGGCAGGGTCTGGACCTGCGCGCAGTCGGGACAGGCGACCTCCTCTGCCGCCCCGGGTGTCTCGAGAGGAGTGTCCACGCGAGAGACAAGAGGTAGGTCGTCCGCTCGCTTCCGCCGACCCCCCGGTCGAACCTCGACGTCCACCGCCGAACGTCAGCGCCAGCCGACGCGCCGCGCCCAGGTCTCGAATGCCACCCGCCGTGCGGCGAGATCGCCCGGGGGGACGTCCCCCGGCTCGCGGGGTCCGCGGTTGGCGGCCTCGAGCGCCTCGGCCATGGGCGGCAGCCCGAGCGCTGCGCGGCGGGCATCGAGTCCCTCGGGGGCCTCCATCGCGCCGGGTGACAGCCGTCCGGTCTCGTCCCAGTCGAGGAGAGTTCCGTGGAGCGACGGCCGTCCCTCGAGGTGGCGGACCCTGTCCTCCAGCATCGCGGCCTGCAGCGGGGTGGCCTCTCCCCGCGCGGCCGCCTCGGCCACGAGCCCGAGGAAGCGCCGCTGGAGCGCCGGCGTCGCGATGGCGTGGTGGGCGATTCTCCAGGCGGCGGCCGCGCCGTCCTCCCCCGCGCGCGTACGCCCCGGCCAGCCGTCGCGGTCCACGATCGCGGCGAGCCGCTCGGCGAGCACCCGGTGCACCACCTCCATCCGCGGCGCGTAGCCGCCGAAGAGCCGCCCCTCGCGGACGAGCTGCGCGCGCACCGCCTCGTCCTCGGCGTCCATCGCCAGCAGCTCGAGGCGAAGCGCGTCCTCGGGCGGCGGGGCGAGCTTCCAGCGCCGGTGGAGCCAGAGCCACTGCTCGGGCGCCTGGCGGATGACCTCCTCCAGCGCCGCCGTGACCCGGGCGGCGTGGGTCCAGAGGTCGCGCTCCCGGTCTCCGGTGTGCGCAACCTCGAACGGACCCTCGACGCGGAAGCGGAGCCGGCCACCCTCGCGCAGCGCGACCACCAGCAGCGTCGGCGCCCCCGTCCGGAGCGCGGCCATCGAGAGCGCCGGCGTCATCGCCGCGGGTTGGCCGAAGAAGGGCACGAAGAGCGTGTGCTTTCCGCCGATGGCCTGGTCCACGAGCATCGCCACCACCTGGTTCCTCCGGAGCGCTGCCACCATCCCCGAGAGCGCGCCGCGCGCGGCGATGAGCTTCAGCCCCGCTCGCTCGCGCGCCTCCACCAGCCGGGCGTTGAGCCCTCCCTTCAGCGGACGAACCACCGCCTGGAGCGGCACCCGCTGCGCCATCGCCGCGCCGAAGAGCTCCCAGCTGCCGAGGTGCGCCGTGGCCACCAGCAGACCCTTGCCCGCGGCGAGGGCACGCTCCACGGGTCCGAAGTCGTCCACCTGGACCCCGGCGAGGAGCTGCGCGGGCGGAGCACCGAGCGTCCGCAGCGCGTCCACCACGACCCGCGCCATGTTGGCGTACGCCGCCCGGGCGATCGCCCTCCGCTCCTCCTCGGACCGATCGGGGAACGCCCGGGCGAGGTTGTCCAGCGTCACCCGCCGGCGGATGCCCAGCCCGTAGGCGAGCGCGGCCACGGCACGGGCGATCGCGTCGACCGCGCGGATGGGAAGCGCCTGGAGGAGGCGCACCAGGACCCCCGCCGCCGCCCGGGAAAGGACAGACGATTGAACGAGCTCGGACCTCTCCACCACGTTCCCTGCTAGCACGATGGCCGTGGCAGAGGAGCGCGTCGACGTCGTCGTGGTGGGTGCCGGCGCAGCGGGGCTCGCCGCGGCCGAGGTGATCGCCCGGGCCAGGCGGAGCGTCCGGGTGTTCGAGGCCCGACCCCGCATCGGCGGACGGGTCGACACGCGCCATCTGCCGGGCTGGCCGGTTCCGGTGGAGCTGGGTGGCGAGTTCGTCCAGGGCAAGGCCGGGAGCCTCCTCGCCCGCGCCAAAAAGGCGCGCCTCCGGGTGACGCCCACCGGACAGCGCTACCTGATGTTGAGGGACGGCAAGCTCGTCGAGGCGCGGCCACGGCTGGAGAGGGCGCTGGCGCGGGTGGCCGAGCTGCACGGAGACATCCCGGTCGACGAGGCGCTGGACGCGCAGGAACGGGCCGGCACGCTGGACGCGGAGGAGCACGCGCTGGCGCGCAGCTACGTCGAGGGCTACTACGCCGCGGACGCGAGCCGGGCGAGCGCCGAGGCGATCGGCGCGCTGGAGCGGGCCTCCCGTGCGCTGCACGGCGACGAGGCGGCGCGGGTGGAGGGCGGCTACCTCGGCGTCCTCGAGCGCATCCTCGCCTCGGTGCAGCGCCGGGTCCCCGACGCGTTCCGGCTCTCTACGGTGGCAACGGAGATTCGCTGGTCGGCGGGGCGAGTCGTCGTCGAGGCGAGGAAGCAGGCCGGTCATCCGCTCCCGCCGTTGCAGGCCCGGGCGGCGATCGTCACGCTTCCGCTCGGTGTCCTCCGCGCGCCGACGGGCGCTGCCGGCGCCATCCGCTTCGCCCCTCGACTGCACGACGTCGAGCGGGCCGCCGCTGCGCTGGTGCAGGGCCCGCTGTTCAAGCTGCTGCTCCGATTCCGCAATTCCTTCTGGACCTCGGGGACGCCGACGCTGAACGGAGCGCGGATCCGGGGGTTCGGCTTCGCCCAGCTCCCTGACGGGATGATCCCCACCTGGTGGACCACGGCTCCCGTGGAGTCCGGGGTGCTGACGGGATGGGCGGGGGGACCGCTGGCCCTGGAGCTGTCGGCGCTGGGGCCGGAGGCGCGGCGCACCCGGGCGCTGGAAACCCTCGCGCAGCTGTTTGGAACGCCCCGGGGCATGCTCGAGGACCTGCTCGAGGACGAGATCATCCACGACTGGCAGGCGGACACGTTCGCGCGCGGCGGCTACGCGGTGACGCCGGTGGGAGCGCTCGGCGCTGCCCGGGTCCTCGCGCGCCCGGTCGCGGAGACGCTCTTCTTCGCCGGCGAGCACACACACACCGGCGGCCAGGCGGGGACCGTCCACGGAGCGCTCGAGACGGGAGAGAGCGCGGCCCGGGCGTGCCTCGCGGTCCTCCGCGAGCGGGGCTGAGCGGTCCCGGCGTGCGGGCTCGCCGTCGCCGTCCACCGGGAGGTGCGCTCGCGGCGCTCGGCCGCGCCCACGGGGCTGCGTGCCGTCCTCGGGGCGCGCTCGCGGCGCTGGCTGCGCCCACAGGGCTGCGTCGCGGTCGTCGGGGAGCGCTCGGGGCGCTGAAGCCCTTTCCAGGCGAGCTGTGTCGCGGTCTTCCGGGGAGCGCTCGCGGCGCTGACCCGTGTTTTTCGCCGCGTGCAGCGCGCAGCCGCTGACGGCGCAGCACGGCGTTCAGCCTTCCGATCCACGAGCTCCCGCACGAACCGACACCGCGCCGAGATCCTGAAACGGGTCGGCGAGCTCGTGTTTGACACTTGCGGAGCGGCTCGCCACCACGCGGCGTCCCGAACGCTCGAGAACGAAACCCGCGTGGCCAGGTCTCGGTCGGACCACGGAACGAGGCGACCTGCGTCGCGCTCGAACGCTCAGGTGCTCCCCCGACGGGCCGCGCCCCTGGGCCCGGGTTAGAGTCCCCGGCGATGACCGGCCTCCTCCTTCTGTCCGTCGTGCTCGCCGCCCCGGATGCGGGCGTTCCGCCCCCGACCGGAGCACGCGCCACCGCCCACGCGGCCGATGCCGGCACGCCCGCACGCATTTCCGATGCGGGCGTCCGCACCGACGCCCGCCACGTCGCCGATGCCGGGGTCCACACCGCCGACGTCCGCTCCGCACTCGATGGCGGAGCGCTCGGCCGCAACGGTGGATCTCGCGCCACCTCCATCGACGGCGCGCCCCTCCCCGCGACGCACATCGCGGTCCAGGAGCCGGCCGCGCCCGATGCCGGGCAGTCGAGAAAGAAGAAGGCGCGCGCCGACCGAACGGACGGTCAGGGCGACCCGCAGATGGACGCGCTCCTCGAGCAGTCACGCGCCCAGACCGAGGCGCTCCAGCAGATCGCCGCCCAGCAGCGCGCGTCCGAGGAAGCGCGGATCTACGACCAGCAGGCGCGGACGCAGCGCGCGGCGGTGGTCGACGGAGCCCGCAGCAACATCGACGGAGCCGTCCAGTCGCTGCAGGCGTCAGGCAACTGGAACACGGCCTCGCTCCAGTCCACGCGCGTCTCGCTGCAGCAGACCGCGGCAGCCGCGACGGCGGCCAACTCTCCGGCCGAGGCGAGCCGTGCGTCTCAGGCGGCGAGCCTGATCGAGGCCGCGCAGGCGGCGCTCGCCCAGAGGAACCCACAGCAAGCGCAGTACTACCTCCTCCAGGCGAACCAGCTGCTCGGGGGCGGAGGCGCGCAGAATCTGGGCTACTGAGCCACCGCGACGCACGGCAGCACCTCTGACGACGGAGCATCCGGCAGTCGGAGGGGATACATTGGCTGGACGATGAACGCAGGTGTCCCCTTCGCCGGAACGTCAGAGGCCGCCGCCCCCAAGGCGGGCGCCGAGGACATCGTTCAGCTCGACCAGAACCATCCCGGGTTTCGTGATCCGGAGTACCGCGCGCGCCGGAATCACATCGCGCAGCAGGCCCTCCGGTGGAAGTCCGGAGATGCGGTGCCGGACGTGCAGTACACCGAGACCGAGCAGAGCGTGTGGCGTAGCGTCTGGGAGCACCTCGCGCCGCTCCACCATCAGCACGCCTCGGGCGAGTACAAGCTCTGCTCGCAGCGAGTCAGCTTCTCCCGCCAGCGCATCCCCCAGCTCCGCGAGGTCAACCAGAAGCTGGGCTCCATCCCCGAACCCACCGGGTACCAGATGGTGCCGGTCGCGGGGCTGGTCACCTCGCGCGCATTCCTCGGCAACCTGCGCTTCGACCAGTTCCTCTCCACGCAGTACATCCGCCACCACACGGTGCCGCTCTACACGCCGGAGCCGGACATCGTGCACGAGCTGGTGGGCCACGCGGCGACGCTCGCCGATCCAGGCTTCGCCGAGCTGAACCGCGCCTTCGGACGCGCGGCGGAGCGGGTGAGCGAGGACGTGCTCAAGCAGATCGAGCGGGTCTACTGGTACACGCTGGAGTTCGGGGTGGCGAAGGAGGGGGAGCAGCTGAAGGCCTACGGGGCCGGGCTGCTCTCCTCGTTCGGCGAGCTCGAGCGGTTCAAGACCCACGCCCGGCTCGTTCCCCTCAACATCGACGCGATGACCGCGCGCCCCTACGACCCGACCGTCTACCAGGAGGTACTGTTCGTCGCGCCCTCCTTCCAGGAGGCCGTCCGGACGGTGACCCGCTGGCTGGACGATGTGGCAAAGTGAGCTAAGCTCTCGTCTTGATGGAGTTTTTAGCGATGGCAGCCCGCGTCGTGAATTCTTCTGTCAGTGTGACGATTCGTCCATCAGTTTGCGTGATGCGTCCGCCGCGTTAGGTTGTGGGCGCGCTGGCAATCCGGCCCATTCGGCAGTACAGGGCCGCCGCCCGTCGCGTCACAGGCGGGCACTCCCCTCCCGGCAGTCCCGAGGAAGCAGACACTCATCATGGCGTCCAACATCCCCATCGAACGCGTTCGCAACATCGGCATCTCGGCCCACATCGACAGTGGGAAGACCACGCTGACCGAGCGCATCCTCTTCTACACCGGCCGGATCCACGAGATTCACGAGGTTCGTGGCAAGGACGGCGTGGGCGCCAAGATGGACTCGATGGACCTGGAGCGTGAGAAGGGCATCACCATCCAGTCCGCGGCGACTTACGCGCTGTGGAAGGACATCAACATCAACATCATCGACACCCCGGGCCACGTGGACTTCACCATCGAGGTGGAGCGCGCGCTGCGGGTGCTCGACGGCGCCATCCTCGTGCTCTGCAGCGTGTCCGGCGTGCAGTCTCAGTCGATCACCGTCGACCGGCAGATGCGCCGCTACAAGGTTCCCCGCATCGCCTTCGTCAACAAGATGGACCGGGCCGGGGCGAACTACGCCCGCGTGTCGGCCCAGCTCAAGGAGAAGCTCAGCCACCACCCGGTGATGCTGCAGATCCCGATCGGGGCCGAGGACCGCTTCCAGGGCATCGTCGACCCGATCCTGGGCAAGGCGTACTACTTCGACGGTGAGAACGGCGAGAACGTCCGCGAGGAGGAGATCCCCGCCGACCTGGTCGAGCAGGCCAAGCAGGCGCGCCACGACATCATCGAGGGCGTCGCCAACGTGGACGATCACCTGGCGGAGCTCTTCCTCGCCGACAAGCCGGTCTCCGTCGAGGAGCTGAAGGCCGCCATCCGCCGGGCCACCCTGGCGCTGAAGATGACGCCGGTGATGTGCGGCTCGGCCTACAAGAACAAGGGCGTCCAGCTGCTCCTCGACGCGGTGAGGGACTACCTCCCCAACCCGACCGAGGTCACCAACGAGGCGCTGGACCAGAAGAACAACGAGGCGAGGATCGTCCTCGAGTCCAACCCCGACAAGCCGTTCGTCGGATTGGCCTTCAAGCTCGAGGACGGCCGATACGGGCAGCTGACCTACATTCGCATCTACCAGGGGCGGATCGCCAAGGGCGACTTCATCTTCAATCAGTCCAACCAGCGGAAGGTGAAGATTCCCCGCATCGTCCGGATGCACGCCAACGAGATGAACGACGTCACCGAGGCCAGCGCCGGGGACATCGTCGCGCTCTTCGGCGTGGAGTGCGCCTCGGGCGACACCTTCACCGACGGCCGGCTGTCGGTCACCATGACGTCGATGCACGTTCCTGACGCGGTGATCGACCTCGCCGTGGCGCCGAAGGAGCGCACCGGTCTGGCGAACTTCTCCAAGGCCCTGAACCGGTTCACCCGGGAGGACCCGACCTTCCGGGTCCACCGCGACGAGGAATCCGCCCAGACCATCATCAGCGGGATGGGCGAGCTGCACCTCGAGATCTACATCGAGCGGATGAAGCGCGAGTACAACTGCGAGGTGGTGGCCGGCAAGCCGCAGGTGGCCTACCGGGAGACCATCACCCAGCGGGGCGACTTCGCCTACACCCACAAGAAGCAGACCGGTGGCTCCGGCCAGTTCGGACGCGTCGTCGGTTACCTCGAGCCGCTGCCCGCGGACTCGGTGGAGACCTACGAGTTCGTCGACGACATCACCGGCGGCGCCATTCCCCGCGAGTTCATCCCCGCGGTGGACAAGGGCTTCCGCGAGGCGCTCAAGAAGGGATCCCTGATCGGCTTCTCGGTCGTGGGGGTGCGCGCGGTCATCAACGACG
>DASXGF010000198.1:0-4063 GCA_036489275.1 Myxococcaceae bacterium
TGCCTCCCGTAGGGTGCGGTGACGAAGAAGAGCAGCGGGAAGACGACCACCGCCGAGAGCAGGACGATCCACGGCGCGATGCGCGCGAACGGCTGGATCCACGTCCAGAAGGAGATCATCACGGCGTGCAGCCGACCCTAGCAGCGCGCCGTGACCGCCAAGCCCCTCAGTTCGTCTTCGACTTCGGCGCCGGGGCGCTCGCCGCGGCCCGGGCCTTCTCCGCCGGCACGAACTCCTCCATCACCGCGCGGAGCCGCAGGTCCGGTGGCAGCATCCCCTGGGCGAGCACGAAGTCGTTGAACCGCTGCCGGTCCAGCCGCCCACCCAGCGCGAGCTCGGCGCGCTGCCGGGTCTCGAGCATCGACTGGTAGCCGAAGAAGTACGAGGTGGCCTGCCCGGGAGCGCGGAAGGTGTACCGGTCCACCTCCTGCTTGGCCATCCCCTCGGACAAGACCACGTCCTCCATCAGGACCCGCTTCGCCTCCTCGGGCGAGATCTGCCCGAGGTTGAGCATCGGGTCGAGGTACGCACGCGCGGCGCGCAGCATCCGGTGTTGCAGCGAGGCCAGCTGCCCGTCGAGCGGCAGGTAGGGCTTCATCTCCGATTCGGCATAGAGCGCCCATCCCTCCACGTTCGCGCTGTTCATCGCGAAGATGCCGCGGGCGATCGACACCCCCTGCTCGATCATCCGCGAGAACTGCAGCTCGTGCCCCGGTCGCGCCTCGTGCACGGTCAGCGTCCAGGTCGCGGCGTCGAAGGTGAAGTCGTCGGTCCGGAGGTCCTTCTGGCCGGGCGCTCCCGGGGTGACCAGCGGGAGGACGAACTCGCCGTACTCGCCGGTGTTCCCGATGAGGCGCCCTGGGTTCATGTGCGGCGCCGGCTGCATCGCCGACTCGGCCTCCGAGGCCAGCCGGATGACCGCCTTGCGCTCGGGGAGCGTCGCGACGCGCTCGCGCCGCGTGATCTCCTCCAGCGCAGCAAGACGCTTGCTGTAGAGCGGCATCAGGTCCGCGTTGGAGAGCTGCTTCTTCTTCAGCGCGCGAAGCACCGAGCGGTAGTCGCCTCCCGGAGGAAGCTTCTGGGCCTTCGCCACCAGCGGCGCCAGGGCGTTCATCTCGTTGCGCAGCTCGGCGAAGGTCACCAGCGCCCGGCGAGCCACCTCCTCGGGTGGGGCCTGGACCCCGAAGTTCTTCAGATACACCGCGTAGAGCTCGGGCGGGATGCGGCTCTCGGTCCGGGACCGCGGAAGGATCTCCGCCTTCACCCAGGCGTCGTAGGCGTCCATCTGCTCGCCGAGCTTCGCCAGCGGCTGCTCGTAGCCGGCGATCCCATACTTCTTGAAGAGGTCGCCGATGCCGGAGACCAGCCGCTTGCTGTCCGCGAGGGCTTGCTCCACCTCGGGCTTGAAGGGACCGAGCAGCTTCTTGTTCCCGAGCTGCTCCACGGTGCGCGCCTTCGCCAGCTCGGTGATCGGCGTCGAGCCCGGCTCCAGTCCCGCGTAGCGGCGCAGGCGAACCAGCGCCGCCGCCTGGCGCTCCTTCGGAATGCGCGGATCGAGGAGCGCGAAGATCCCACCGAAGGCGGTGCGGGCCGGCATGAAGAAGGGGAGGAGCAGGTCGTCCTCGAGCTTGCTCGCCTCGTTCTGCCGGCGGCCGGCGTCGACGAGGATCTGGATGTCCTGGCGCACCCGCGGGTCCTTCGTCGTGGGCAGCTTCGCCTCGAGATCCTTGATCGCCGCCTCGGTCGCCTCGCGGTGGCGCCCGCTGAAGCGAGGGCCGAGGTCGATTACCTTGTCGTCCACGCCCTCGACCCCCAGCCGTCCGGCCCCCTCGGGGTAGAACTGCGCCCGGATCCGGAGCATCGGCTGGGCGAGGGCGTCGCTCTCCTTCACCCAGTCCGGGACCGGGGCGGCGAGCGCCGGGACGGCGAGGAGCACGATCAGGAGAGACCAGGGACGAAGGCGCATGCGGACTCCGGAGAGAGACCTGATCCTTCTGGTGGAAAGCCTCGCCGCGCGCCAGTGGAGTGCAGCGAATGGCGCCGGTCAGCTCCTCGCCGGCTGTCCCTCGCCCTCGAGCGCCTCTCGGATCGCCACCAGCCTCTTGCGCTCGGCCGGTGGGACCTCGGGATAGGCGAGGTGCATCTTCGCGAGCGCTTCGACGATCGCCGACGCCACGACCAGGTGGGTGAACCACTTGTGATCTGCAGGGACGACGTACCAGGGCGCGTGCTCGGTCGCGGTGGCCCGGATGGCGTCCTCGTAGGCCTCGACGTACCGCTCCCAGAACCGCCGCTCCTCGAAATCCGATACCGAGAACTTCCACTGCTTGTCCGGTCGCTCGAGCCGCTCGAGGAAGCGCCGGCGCTGCTCCTCCTTCGAGAGGTGGAGATAGAACTTCCGGACCACCACCCCGTTCCGGTCCAGGTAGCTCTCCAGATCGACCATGTCCCGGCATCGCTGATCCCAGATCGCATTCCCCACCCGGCTCTCGGGCAGGCGCTGGCGCAGGAGCAGATCGGGGTGGACCCGGACCACGAGCACCTCCTCGTAGTAGAGCGGTTGAAGATCCCGATCCGGCCGCGACCCGGCAGGGCCCGCGCCGCTCTCCAGAGGAAGTCGTGGCCCAGCTCCTGGGCCGAGGGAACCCTGAACGAGGTCACCTCGCAGCCCTGCGGGTTCACGCCGGACATGACGTGCTTGATCGTCCCGTCCTTCCCCGCGGCATCGAGCGCCTGGAGGATGACCAGGAGCGCCCAGCTGTTCTGCGCGTGGAGCATGTCTTGAAGGTCGGCCAGCCGCTCGATCTGCTGGTGCAGGAGCTCGTTCGTCTCCTCCTTGTCGGCGACGAGCCCCCCGGTGTCGCGGGGATCGATGTCCTTGAGGCGGAAGCCCTTCCCGCTGGTGACGCAGTAGGGCCTGGTCAGCTCCTCGAGGCTGCGAGCCATGGTTCCTCCCCGGGGCCGGGGAAGGTACGGCAGGGGCTCACGGCCGCGAAGCCTCGCTCCGTGTCCCGACGAGCACTCGGCGTGCGCTCGAAACGCCTCACCGGTCAGGCGAGGTTCTTCTTCAGGAAGTCGATCGTCCGCTGCCACGCCAGCTGGGCCGCGGCCTTGTCGTAGCGGGGCGTGGTGTCGTTGTTGAAGCCGTGCTGCGTCCCTGGATAGGTGAACATCTGGTACCGCACGTGGTTCGCCTTCAGCGCGGCCTCGAAAGGCGCGGCACCGGCGTCGATCCGGTCATCGTGCTCGGCGTAGTGGATGAGGAGTGCCGCCTTGATCTTCGCCACGTCCTCGGCCTTGGGCTGCGCTCCGTAGAAGGGCACGGCCGCCGCCAGATCGGGGAGTCGGGTCGCCAGCATGTTGGCGATGCCCCCGCCGAAGCAGAATCCGACCACGCCGATCTTGCCAGTGCAGTCGGGGCGGCTCTTGAGGTACTCGGCAGCAGCGACGAAGTCCTCCCGCACCTTCTCCTGGTCGAGCTTGCCGAAGAGCTCGCGCGCCTTGTCCTCGTCTCCCGGATAGCCGCCCAGCGGAGCCAGCGCGTCGGGCGCGAAGGCCATGAAGCCCTCGAGCGCGATGCGGCGTGCCACGTCCTCGATGTGGGGATTCAGCCCGCGGTTCTCGTGGACGACGAGCACGCCCGGGAGCTTGCCGGACGCCTTCGCCGGGCGGACAAGGTAGCCCTTCATCTTCCCCTGGCCCTTGGGGGACGAGAACTCGACGGTGCTCGCCTTGAGGCGGGAATCGTCCTTCGGGATCTGCTGGGCCTCGGCGAAGCGCGGGCTCAGCGCGTCGAGGAGCATCGAGGCGGTCATTCCCCCGACGGCGTACTTCGCCGCCCGTTCGAGGAAGCCGCGCCGGTCGATGTCCCCGTGCACGTACTTGTCGAAGAGGTTCAGGACCTCCTGGTTGAAATCGGCCGCGGTCTTGCGATCCATGCGGTGGCCTCCGGAGTTGCGGAGAGCATAGGCAGAGCGGCCCCCCTGAACAGCGGAAGGTGATGCCTCCTGCCGCCGGTGAACGATCCGGCGCCCAGGATGAAACGTCGATGCGACCGCAACGT
>DASXGF010000287.1:0-1836 GCA_036489275.1 Myxococcaceae bacterium
GGCCGGGACCAGCCCGGCACTGGTTATCTACTATTTCAAGACCAAGGATGAGCTGCTCACCGAGGCGATCCGGTTCTCCGAGGACAACTGGTACGCGACCGGCACCCGCCGGATGGAGCAGATCCCCACAGCGGCCGGCAAGCTGGAAGAGGTCGTCGCCATGACCTGCCTGCCGGAGGCCGAGGAGGAGTCGACCGGCTCCTGGGTGCTCTGGCTCGACCTCTGGTCGCAGGCGGCGCGTCATCCGGGGGTGGCCAGCGTCCGGCAGAAGTTCGACGAGCGGTGGCGGGAGCTGATCCGCTCGCTCGTGGTGGCGGGCCAGGAGTCGGGCGAGTTCGGTCCGGTCGACCCGGAGGAGTTCGCGGTCCTGTTCTCCGCGCTGCTGGATGGGCTCGCGATACAGATCGCGCTGGCCGACCCGGCCGTCAGCACGGCTCGTGCGTTCGAGCTGGCCATGAGGTTCGCCGCCGCGCAACTCGGGTTCACCTGGACGCCGGGCCACGCCGTCGGCGGGTCGCGGGAACGGAGTTAGCACGGGAGGTGGTCCGGTGGCCGGAGGGCAGATCGAGCTGGTCGCGCTGACCAAGCGCTTTACCAAGATCGCGGTGGACCACATGGACCTCACCGTGGCCAGCGGGGAGTTCTTCTCACTGCTCGGCCCTTCCGGCTGCGGCAAGACCACCACGCTGCGGCTGATCGCGGGCTTCGAGCAGCCCACCGAGGGCACGATCCTGCTGGACGGCACGGAAGTGACGGGTATCCCCCCGCACAAGCGCAACGTCAACACCGTTTTCCAGAGCTACGCGCTGTTCCCGTTCCTGTCCGTCTTCGACAACGTGGCGTTCGGCCTGCGCCACCGCAGCCTGTCCAAGGCCGAGATCGGCAAGCGCGTAGCCGGGGCGCTGGACCTGGTGCAAATGACCGAGTACGCCAAGCGGCGCCCCGCCGCGTTGTCCGGCGGCGAGCAGCAGCGGGTGGCGCTGGCCCGGGCGCTCGTGCTCAATCCGGCGGTGCTGCTGCTCGACGAGCCGCTCGGCGCGCTGGACGCCAAGCTCCGTCGTTCGCTCAAGGTCGAGCTCAAGGCGCTGCAGGAGCGGGTCGGCATCACGTTCCTCTACGTCACCCACGACCAGGAGGAGGCGCTGACCATGTCCGACCGGCTCGCGGTGATGAACGCCGGCCGGATCGTGCAGATCGGCGTCCCGCGGGAGGTGTACGAGGAGCCCGGCGACACCTACGTGGCCGACTTCCTCGGCGTCTCGAACCTGATGGAGGTCGAGGTGGTGGAGCGGGGACCGGGGGCGCGCTGCCGCGTCAAGGTCGGCGAGGCGGCCCTGGTGGCCGGGCGGGGCGAGATCGATGGCCTCGGCCGCGCGCACGCGGTGATCCGCCCGGAACGGGTCAAGCTCGAGCCGTTCGGTTCCAGCGGGGATAACCGGGTCCCGGCGATGGTGGAGCGCCTGGTGTTCCTCGGGTCCGCGACGCAGGTGATGCTGCGGCTCGGTGCGGGGATGCCCCTGCAGGCGCTGGTGCAGAACGACGGCGGGCAGACCGGCCTGGCCCAAGGCTCCCCGGTGCACGCTTTCCTGCCACCCGACGGGCTTCGCGTGCTCGGCGGCGCGGCGCGGGAGGTGCCGGTCGCACCGGAAGACGACTCGCTCGTCAGCCGCTAAGCCGCGCCGCGCTCGCCGACCGCTGAGTCGCGCCGCCTCGGGTCCCTGGGGCTCACGTTTGCCTCATGATTTCTTCCAGGAAGCGGGCCGCGCCCGCTTCGATCAGCGCCTTTGCGGACTCTGCACGCGGCAGCCTAACATGCTGATGCACGTGCATCCGGTG
>DASXGF010000305.1:0-6345 GCA_036489275.1 Myxococcaceae bacterium
GGCGGCCAAGGCCGACGCAGACCGCAGGGCCAAGGAGTCGGAGCTCGCCGGGCTGCAGAAGGAATGGGACGAGAAGGGCGCGGCGACCAACGACGCCGCGGCCCGCGCGGAGGCCGAGCGCGCCGCCCGCGAGGCGGAGGAAGCCCGCAAGCGTCTGGCCAAGTTCGCCGACGTGAAGGAGGACGAGCGCGGCACGATCATCACCCTCGCTGGCGGAATCCCCTTCAAGACCGGCAAGGCCGACCTGCAGCAGGTGGCCATCGACCGGCTGAAGATCGTCGCCGAGGCGCTGAAGGGCACGCAGCGGACCATCCTGGTCGAGGGCCACACCGACAGTACCGGCAAGCCCGAGACCAACATGAAGCTCAGCCAGGCCCGCGCGGACACCGTGCGGAAGTACCTGGTGGAGGGGGGCATCCCCGCGGACCAGATCCGGACCCAGGGCATCGGGCAGGACCGGCCCATCGCGGACAACAAGACGTCGGCCGGCCGGGCGAAGAACCGGCGAGTCGAGGTCATCCTCGAGAAGCCGAAGGCGTAGATCCCCGGATTCACGGGGAGCCCGGGTGTGGCGAGGTCCGCTCGACTCGCCACCGGTGCCCGTGGACTCTCCGCCCACACAGACGGGGCGTGTGGGACCCGGCATGGCACACCCCGCGACGTACGAGGTAGGGTCCTGGGAGAAGCGGCTCCGCGCCAGCCGCTGACTTCACGGGTTGTCTCTGTGGCCGGCGGGCGCCTGGGGTTTCCAGTCAAGAGGTGCTTTTCCAGGTGAACCCGTCGGACAGCGAGCGCATCGAGACGGGCCCGCTGCCGACCGCGGCGGTGTTCGCCAGCTGCGAGTACGACTTCCAGACCGGACGCTTCAGCTGGACCGACCGGGCCGAGGCGCTCTTCGGCACGGTCCCGCGCACCGTCGACGCGTTCCTCGAGCACGTGCAGGCCGACGAGCGCGAGCGGGTGTGGAACACGCTCTGGCGCGCGCTCTCCGATCGCGGCATCCACGACTTCGAGTACCCCTGCATTCACCTCGACGGGGCCCTCCGCTGGCATGCCTGGTATGGGCGCCCGCTGGTCGACTCGGCCGGCCGGGCCCGCGGGCTCTCGGCGATGGTGCTGGACGTCACCACCCGCCGGATGACGGAGCGGGCACACCTCGAGGAGCTCGCGGATGCGCAGGCGGCGCGGGAGCAGGCCGAGGGTGCGCTGCGCGGCAACCTCGCCGTGGCGGCGGTCGCGCATGATCTCAAGACGCCCCTCACCGCCATCCTCGGCTGGGCCCGGTCGCTCCAGGCTCGCCGCTCGGACCCGGACACGGTGGAGCGGGCGCTCACCGCCATCCTCCGCAACGCGCGGGCGCAGGCGAGGCTGGTGGACGACCTCCTCGACGCCGAGCGGATGGCCCGCGGCAAGCTGGTCCTCCGCCGCGAGTGGGTGAATCCCGGCGTGGTGCTGCGGGACGCGGTGGAGACGGTGCAGCCCGAGGCGGAGGACCGCGAGGTCTTCCTGGATCTCGAGGCGGCGACGGACCTGCCGGTGCTCTACGGCGATCCGGGCCGGCTCACCCAGGTGATGTGGAACCTCCTGTCCAACGCGCTCAAGTACTCGCCACCCGGCTCGACGGTGCGCGTCCGGCTGCGGCGCGCCGAGGGTGGGGTGGCGCTCGAGGTGACCGACGCCGGACCGGGCATCCACGCCGACGCCCTGCCGCACGTCTTCGAGCCCTTCTGGAAGGGTGGAGGCGGTGGCGACCAGCGCGGCAGCGGGCTCGGGCTCGGGCTGTCCATCGCCCGCCGGCTCACCGCGCTCCACGGAGGGGCACTGACCGTGGAGAGCAGCAGCGGACAGGGCGCGACGTTCCGCCTCTTCATCCCCACGCCGGCCCAGGAGGGTGCGCCGGCGGTTGCCACGGTCGGGGCGCCCGCGAAGCTACCGCTCACCGGCGTCCGGGTGCTGCTGGTGCCCGATGAGCGCCTGGCCGGGCAGCTGATGGCCACCGCTCTCGCGCGAGCGGGCGCGGACGTGGACGTCTGCGAGCCGGCCCAGGCGGTCAACCACGCGCGCGCGGCCCGGCCGGACGTCCTGGTGAGTGGACAGATGGCCTTCGGCGACCCGACCCGCGGGCTGCTGGCGCAGGTGCGGCGGGACGCGGGCCTCGGGCTGCGGGCGGTGGCGCTGGTGAACGCCGCCCGGCCGGCGGAGCGCGCCCGTGCGCGGCGCGAGGGCTACGACGCGGAGCTCACGCGGCCCGTCGACTCGGTGGACCTGATCGGCGCGGTGCTGCGGGTCCTCGGCCGACAGCAGCGCTGAGCTGACTGGCGCAGGCGTCCGCGCATTCCACGCTGACACAGCGCCCGCGTGCGGCGCTTTGCCGCAGGACGAAGCAAGGGGCGACCGCGTAGATCCAACGCCGCATGACCCGGCTTGCCGCGCTGGTCCTCGCGTCTTCCCTGCTCGTCGCCCCCTCCGTCGCCCTGGCCTGCTCCGTCTGCGGCTGCGGCGACCCGATGGTCCTGGCGGGAGACTCGATGCCGGTGGCGAACACCGTCCGCTTCGCCCTCGAGTACGAGTACCTGACCGCGACCGCGCGGAGCGACGACGATCCGGAACGGACCGAGTCGCTGACCCAGATGACCCTCCGCCCGGTGGTTGTCTACAGCCCCTTCTCCCGGGTGAATCTGGTGCTCCAGATCCCGGTCGTGCGCAAGGACTGGGCGCTGTCCGCGACCGGTGCCGGGGGAGCCGAGACGGCGACGCCGATCGGGCTCGGAGACGTGGACCTCGGGGTGCGCGTCTTCCTCTGGGATGCGACCAGCATTCGCCTGGAACGGCGGCAGAACCTCGCGCTCACCGGCGGGACGTCCTTTCCGACAGGCGCCGACGACAGGACCACCGCCGACGGGGAGCGAATCGACCAGCACGCGCAGCTCGGCACCGGCGCCTGGGGTCCGTACGTGGGCGCCCTCTACGCCTTCCACCAGGACCCGTGGAACTTCCTCCTCTCGGTGACCGGACGGTTCCGGACCACCAACAGCTACGGCTACCGGTTCGGGGACGCGGTGCTGTGGAGCGCGCAGTTGCGGTTCCGGATCGTCGAGCCGTTCGCCCTGCAGCTGGGCGTCGACGGGCGGTACGCCGGGCGAGATCGCTCCGGGGGCGTCATGCAAGCGAACACCGGCGGGCTGGTGGTGTCCGCGGTGCCGGGCATCGCCTGGAACGTGGCCGGTCCGATGTGGCTCCTGGCCCAGGTGCAGATCCCCTTCCTCACCCACCTCTTCGGGGAGCAGACGATCGGGGTCACCGCGACCGCGGGCCTGCAGTTCGTGCTGAACTGAGGCTCAGCGTTTCGGCGGGTGCTTCTGCAGCTTGCGCTGGAGCGATTTTCTGTGGAGCCCGAGGCGCCGCGCGGCCTCGGAGACGTTTCCGCCGGCGTCGGTGAGCACGCGCTGGATGTGCTCCCACTCGGCGCGGGCGAGCGACGGCGCGGCCGGCTCCGGGGGTATCTCCCGGGCTGGAAGCGCCCCTCCGCGGGCGAAGGCGGCGAGCAGCTCGTCGGCGTCCACCGGCTTCTGGAGGTAGTGGAGCGCCCCCCGCCGCACCGCCTCGAGCGCGGTGGCGATGCTGCCGTAGCCGGTGAGCACCACCACCGCGGTGGCCGGGTCGATGGTCTTCAGCGCCGAGACCACCTCCAGCCCACTACCGGCCGGCATCCGGAGGTCCACCACCGCGCACTCGGGCGAGTCCTCGAGCGCGAGCTGGCTGGCCTCCTCCGGGCTCGTGGCGGTGCGGACCTCGTGGCCGCGGTCACGGAGAGCGCGCGCCATCCGCTCGCGGAAGTTCTCGTCGTCGTCCACCAGGAGGATGGAGAGCGAGCTCATGACGCCGGCGCCAGCGGCACGGTGAGCCGTGCGCGTGTTCCTTCTTCCCGGACCGAAACCAGGCTCAGGTCGCCTCCGAGCTGCTCGGCGAGGCTTCGAGCCACGAAGAGGCCCAGCCCGAGGCCGTGACCCGAGCCACGGGTGCTGAAGAAGGGCTCACCGGCCCGGGCGAGCACCTCGGGAGCCATCCCCTCGCCCTGGTCCTCCACCTCGACTCGCAGCCGGTCGCCGTCGAGCCCGAGCCGGAGGAGGACCGGACGGCCGGGGGGCGAGGCCTGCAGCGCGTTGCGGACCAGCGCCTGGACGCTCTGACCGACGGCGCGCACCGGGAGCGCGGCGGTGGCCTCGCGCACTCCCTCCTGGAGCTCGATGAGGACCCGCTCCGGCTCGGGGAGCCCCTCCAGCGCCTCGTCGAGGAGGAGGGACACCGGCTGTGGATGGAGCATCTCTCCGGGCGACTGTCCGGCCTCGGTGGACATCCAGGCCAGCGCCTCGCGGCAGCGCTCGACCTGCGTCCGGATGAGCCGGGCGTCCTCCGCGGCCTCGGGAAGGGACTGGAGGCGCCGCTCCAGCTCGTGCGCGGCGACGGCGATGGTGGACAGCGGCGAGCCGAGAGCGTGCGCGGTGCCGGCGGCGAGCGTGGCCAGCGAGGCCAGCCGGTCACGCCGCTGCGCCCGCTCGCGCTCGCGGGAGAGCTCCGCCTCGCGCTCGGCCAGGGCACGGCGCACGCGCAGGACGAAGGCCACCAGGGTGCAGCCGGCGAGCGCGAAGGCGACCCACATCCCGCGCAGGTGGAGCCGCATGAGGTCGGCATGCCCCAGCGTCGCGGCGGGACTCCACGGCATGGGGAGGAACAGCGCGCCGAAGCAGAGGAGGACCAGCCCGAGCAGCGCCCAGGTCAGCGCGGAGGTGAGGACCACCGCCCCGAGCGCGACGTCGACCAGGTAGAGCACGCTGAACGGGTTGCCCGGTCCGCCGCTCAGGGCGAGCAGCACGGTGAGGAGGAGCGTGTCCAGCGCCATCAGCGCGAAGACGGTCGTGGTCCGGACCGTCCGGTGGCGGCGGACGCGAACCGCCAGGGCCACGTTGGTCAGGATCTGCAGACCCCAGACCACTCCCACCGCCAGGAGCGGGACGGGGATGTGGAACACCGCCCGGGCCGCCAGCGCGAGGAGGAGAAAAAGGAGCGCGGCCGCCCAGCGGAGCCGGACGAGCCAGGAGACGTCGAGGGGCTGCATGGCGGGTCTTCGCCCGGGCCTTCTACTCCGGCCCGGGAGCCGATGCCTGCGGCGGGACGACGCAGGTGTCCGGGAGCGGCCCTAGGACGGCGCCTGACCCAGGGCCGGCCTGCGATGCCCCGGGACCGCGGCGGAGGCGTGGCGCTCCGCCGCGGCGAGCCCGACTCAGCTCAGGGCGAGTACGTCTCGGTGCGGACCGACACGACGTCCGCCGCGTTGTGCGGCCAGTTGAAGTACGTGTTCACCACCCAGTCGGTCAGCATCGTTTGTGTGCCGAAGGGGAACGGGTCGGCGCTCTCCACGCCCGGGAGCTGCATGAACGTGTTGGCCACCGTCCCGTCCATCGCCGCGAGCCACCGGACGTTGCCGCCCGCGCCGTAGGGGAACGACAGGAGGGCCGAGCTCAGGCCGGTGGGCGCGCCGACGTCGACGGTCCAGGCGCCGCCGGGACGGGGGAACGGCCCGGGCCGGAAGCCGGGGTCGATGAGCGGGTAGCCGGGCACCATGAACGGGAAGCTGATGGTGTGCACGCGTCCCCAGCGCCAGTTCGCCTCGTCTCCGTATGCCCCCCTCAGCTGCGCATAGGCGAAGCCGAGGGCGTCCAGCACCTGGGTCATGCAGGTCTTGCTGTTGAGCGGGGCGCCGTTCGCGCCGACGTCACGGCAGAAGACGTTGTTCGGGTTGGGCACCTGCCCGGAGAGGAGGGTGAGCAGCGCGCGGACCTCGTTGCCCGCGGACCGGCCCACTCCGGCCACCTTCTCCTCGTCGGCGAAGGTCGCCTCGAGCACCCGCCGGAAGAAGGTGTGGAACAGCAGGCAGGCCTTCGAGTTGGCGCTGTTGGTGGCGTCCGGGTCGTTGGCCGCGGTCACGTTGAGCGACCCGGCCACGAGACCGGTAGGGCAGTCGAGCGGCTTTGCGGCGGTGGGGTCGCCCCAGGCCAGGAGGATGGCCGCCGCGAGCGCCGAGTTGCCGTTGGCGGGAATGGCCCCTCCCTGGTTGAGCGCCTGGAGGTACTGCACGAACGGGCCAGCGACCGTCATGACGTGGTCCGCCTGCAGGGCCTGCATGTCGGCCAGGGTCACCTTCGCGCCGCCGTCCAGCTTGGCGTTCAGCACGCTCTGAATGCGGTAGATGCGGTAGCCCTGATCGTCCCACTCGAAGCTGAGGTAGGGCACGCCGTTCGGGTTGGTCCCGTATGGGTCGTTGTCCGCGGAGACACCGAGCGGGTC
>DASXGF010000323.1:0-5917 GCA_036489275.1 Myxococcaceae bacterium
CCGCATCCAGACGACAGCGCTGACGGCGAACAGGCAGAGGATCGGCAGCCAATCGCGCAGGAAGAGCGAGCCGAGCGCGACGAGCGTGGAGAGCGTCGCGAAGACGAGCCCGACGACCTTGAACGGCTCGGTGGCCGCCGAGGACAGCCTCCGCAGCTCGCCTCGGAGCTGCGGAGCATCGTCCGTCATCTCGGCCTTCCCCGTCGCACGGCGCCGCAGACTACTTGTGCCGTGCGCCGATCTCCTGCACGTCCAGCTTGATGCCGGGGGTCATCGTCGCGCTGATGGTCGCGCCCTTCAGGTAGACGCCCTTCGCCGTCGACGGCTTGAGCTTCATCACCAGCTCCATGAGCGCGTTGAAGTTCTCGGCCAGCTTCTCGGCCGGGAACGACGCCTTGCCCACCGGCGCGTGCACGATGCCCGCCTTCTCGGCGCGGAACTCCACCTTTCCGCCCTTCGCCTCGCGGATCGCCTTGCCCACGTCCGCGGTCACCGTTCCCACCTTCGGGTTCGGCATCAGGCCCCGGGGACCGAGCACCTTCCCGAGCCGGCCCACCACACCCATCATGTCCGGCGTCGCGATGACGGTATCGAAGTCCATGAAACCCTCTTCGATCCGCTTGGCGAGATCCGCCTCGCCCACCACGTCGGCGCCCGCGTCCTGGGCCTCGCGCTGCTTCTCGCCCTTGGCGAACACCGCCACCCGCACCGTCTTGCCGATGCCGTTGGGGAGCACCACCGCGCCACGCACCATCTGGTCGGCGTGCTTCGGGTCGACACCGAGGTTGATGGCCACGTCCACCGTCTGATCGAACTTCACCCCGCGCTTGGACACCGTCTCCTTCAGGAGCTTGAAGGCCTCGTCCACCCCGTAGCGCTTGTTGCGGTCCACCAGCTCGGCCGCCGATCGGAACTTCTTCGCAGTCTTGGTCGTCATGTCAGGAGTCTCCGGGCGTGCCGTCAGTCGACGATGTCGATGCCCATCGAGCGGGCGGTTCCAGCGATGGTGTTCATCGCCGCCTCGAGCGAGCCGGCAGTCATGTCCGGCATCTTCAGCCGGGCGATGTCCTCCAGCTGCTTGCGCTTCACCTGGCCGACCTTCTCCTTGCCCGGCTTGTGCGACCCCGAGCCCTTCTTCTTGTCGGTGTGCAGGCCGGCCGCCTTCTTCAGCAGCACCGCCGCCGGCGGCGTCTTCAGCACGAAGGTGAATGAGCGGTCCTGATACACGGTGATGATCACCGGGATGATCAGGCCTTCCTTCGCCTGCGCCTGCGTCGCAGCGTTGAACTGCTTGCAGAACTCCATGATGTTGACGCCCTGCTGGCCGAGCGCCGGCCCGATGGGCGGGGCCGGGTTGGCCTTGCCCGCAGGGATCTGCAGCTTCACCTGTCCGGTGACCTTCTTCATCGCTTCACCTCACCGTGGTGCATGCGGGCGGGCTGCCCTCCCACGGCCGAACACCGCGCCGGACTCTCCGGGCGGGCCCACTTCACTCGAGTCCTACGTGCTGGTCTTCTCCACCTGCATGAAGTCCAGCTCCACCGGGGTCGCCCGGCCGAAGATGGACACCAGCACCTTCACCCGGCCCTTGTCCGGGTTCACCTCTTCCACCGTCCCGTTGAAGTTGCTGAACGGGCCATCGATGACCCGGACGGTGTCGCCCTCCTCGAACTGCACCTTCGGCTTGGGCTTCAGCGTCCCTTCGGAGATCTGCGTCGTCAGACGCTCCATCTCCCGGTCGGGAATCGGCGGCGGCTGCTCGTTGGCGGCCGCGC
Source organism: Myxococcaceae bacterium (assembly GCA_036489275.1). Taxonomy (GTDB): domain Bacteria; phylum Myxococcota; class Myxococcia; order Myxococcales; family Myxococcaceae; genus RPRB01. The sequence goes on from DASXGF010000323.1 coordinate 1,776, forward strand.
CGATGAACCCGGTCACCTTCGGGGTGTTCTTCACCAGGTGCCAGGTCCGGTCGTTCATCTCCATCTGGACCAGGATGTAGCCGGGGAGGAACTTCCGCTTCGAGGTCTTCTTCTCCCCCTTCACCATCTCCACCACCTGCTCGACCGGGATGAGGATCTCCCCGAAGGAATCCTGGAGTCCCTCCATCCTGATCTTCTCCTCGAGGCTCTTCTTCGCCTTGTTCTCGAAGCCCGAGTAGGTGTGGACCGCGTACCAGCGCTTGTCGGCCATCACAGCTTCCCCCACAGCGCGGGCAGCCACTCCACCATCAGCTTGTAGCTGAGCGTATCGATGAAGAAGAGGACGATGCCCGCCACCAGCGAGGCCACGATCACCGCGATCGTCGAGACCTTCGTCTCCTCCCAGCTGGGCCAGGTGACCCGCATCAGCTCGGAGGCGGTCTCGAAGGCGAGGTGCCGGATCTTCGGGCTGAACCAGGCCCCGCCGATCAGCGCGGCGGTCAGCGCCACCGCCACCAGCGAGCTGTAAGTCCACTCCTCCGCGCCCTCGATCAGCGGCCGGTCCGGAAGCCCCACCGCCACCCAGACCGGCGCCAGGACGTGCTTCAGGAACAGGACCAGCACGATGGCCAGGAAGAGGGTGAAGATGACCACCAGCCGCTCCGGGGTCATCGCGGAACGGTTGGCGACGGTCGTGGCGTCGTTGGATGCCATTGGTTTTTTCCGAGGGCTGCAGGCCAGGAGGGATTCGAACCCCCATCACGCGGTTTTGGAGACCGCTGCTCTACCGTTGGAGCTACTGGCCTAGAACTGCGCTGCCGTCAGACCTTCCCTTCCTTGTGGTCCGTGTGCTTCCGGCACCAGGGGCAGAACTTGCTCAGCTCGAGCTTGTCCTGGCTCTTTCGCCGGTTCTTGGTCGTCGAGTAGTTCCGGCGCTTACACACCGGGCACTCGAGCGAGATGATGCTCCTGTTTCCCTTCGGCATGACTTCCTCTTCCTCGCAAACGGCAAGGAGGGGAAAGCCACCAGCGGCAGCCCTCCCCTCCAGGACCCGTCACCCCGGCGCCCGGGGCCGGCAATCCTACCTCTACTCGAGCACCTCGGACACGACCCCGGCGCCCACCGTCCGGCCACCCTCACGAATGGCGAACCGGAGCTCCTTCTCCATGGCGATGGGGGTGATCAGCTCCACCTCGATCGCGATGTTGTCGCCCGGCATCACCATCTCCACGTTGTCCGGGAGCTTCACCGTCCCGGTCACGTCGGTGGTGCGGAAGTAGAACTGCGGCCGGTAGCCCTTGAAGAACGGCGTGTGGCGGCCGCCCTCCTCCTTCGTGAGCACGTAGATCTGCGCCTTGAACTTGGTGTGCGGGGTGATGCTGCCCGGCTTGGCCAGCACCTGCCCGCGCTCCACGTCCTCGCGCTTCAGACCACGGAGGAGCGCGCCGATGTTGTCCCCGGCGATGCCCTCGTCGAGCAGCTTCCGGAACATCTCCACGCCGGTCACCACGGTCTTGGTGGTCGGACGGAGGCCGACGATCTCCACCTCCTCGCCCACCTTGATCTTCCCGCGCTCCACGCGGCCGGTCGCCACGGTTCCACGGCCGGCGATGGAGAACACGTCCTCCACCGGCATCAGGAACGGCTTGTCGGTCTGCCGCTCCGGCGTGGGGATATAGGTGTCGAGCGCGTCCATCAGCTTCATGATGGAGCCCTCGCCGATCTCGCTCGGGTCACCCTCGAGCGCCTTCAGCGCGCTGCCGGGGATGATCGGAGTCTTGTCGCCGGGGAACTCGTACTTCTTGAGAAGGTCCCGGACCTCCATCTCCACCAGCTCGCGGAGCTCGGGGTCGTCCAGCATGTCCACCTTGTTCAGGTAGACCACGATGTACGGAACGCCGACCTGACGGGCGAGCAGGATGTGCTCGCGGGTCTGCGGCATCGGGCCGTCCGCCGCGCTCACCACCAGGATCGCCCCGTCCATCTGGGCGGCGCCGGTGATCATGTTCTTCACGTAGTCGGCGTGTCCCGGGCAGTCCACGTGGGCGTAGTGCCGGTTCTTGGTCTGGTACTCCACGTGCGCGGTGGAGATGGTGATGCCGCGCTCCCGCTCCTCGGGGGCCTTGTCGATCTGATCGTAGGCCAGCGCCTCTGCTCCGCCCTGCTTCGCCAGCACCTTGGTGATGGCGGCGGTCAGCGTGGTCTTCCCGTGGTCAACGTGCCCGATGGTCCCCACGTTCACGTGGGGCTTGGTGCGCTCGAACTTTCCCTTGCTCATGTGCTCCTCTATCTCGTTCCTCGAATGGAGCCCTGATCCAGGATTGAACTGGAGACCTCATCCTTACCAAGGATGCGCTCTACCAACTGAGCTATCAGGGCTTGCTGCTGTTCGCTCCGTCCGTGCTTCTGTTGGAGCGGGAAACGGGATTCGAACCCGCGACATTCAGCTTGGAAGGCTGACGCTCTACCAACTGAGCTATTCCCGCCTGCTGCTCCTCGTGCCTGGTTGGAGGGGGTTGGATTCGAACCAACGAAGGCGTAGAGCCGGCAGATTTACAGTCTGCTCCCTTTGGCCGCTTGGGTACCCCTCCATGACTCGTGCTTCCTTCGGCTCCTGCCTGCCTTCTTTCTCCTGAAACGCCGTCCTCGAGTTTCCGCCTCCTGGCCGGCGGCGGGGGTCGAACCCGCGACCTACTGATTACAAATCAGTTGCTCTACCTGCTGAGCTACACCGGCAAGCAGCTCGGCCGTGGTCCCAGGGTACACGTCTCCAGGGCCCCGGAAGGGCTGGGCCTTTTATGGGACGGACTTGGCCGGAGTCAAGGCGAACGCCCTCCCCCGAGCGCCCGCTGCCTGGCCACCTCGTACAGCACCAGCGCTGCCGAGACCGAGGCGTTCAGAGACCCCACCTGTCCGCCCATGGGGATGCGGAGCCGCAGGTCGCAGTGCTTCAGCACCCCCGGGCGGACCCCGGCCCCTTCCGCCCCGACCACCACCGCCAGAGGGCCGTCCAGGCGGGCCTCCCAGAGGAGCTGCTCTCCGGCGGGGTCCGCGGCCGCCACCCAGAGCCCGGAAGCCTTGAGCTCCTCGAGCGCCCGGGAGAGGTTGGTCACCCGGGCCACCGGGACATGCTCGATCGCCCCCGCCGAGGCCTTGGCCACGGCCGCGGTCACCCCCACCGAGCGGTCCTTCGGCAGCACCACCCCGTGCACCCCGAGCGCGTCCGCCGAGCGGATCACCGCGCCCAGGTTGTGCGGGTCCTGGAGGCCGTCGGCCACCACGACCAGCGGGGGCCGATCCGAGGCCGCGGCGCGGGCGACCAGGTCCTCGAGGGAGACATAGGTGAACTCGCGCAGCCGGGCGGCCACCCCCTGGTGGACACCACCGTCGACCAGGGCCGCCAGCCGTTCGCGCCCCACGCGCTCGACCCTGACCTGCGCGTCGCGGGCCCGGGAGAGGATCTCCGCCGCAGCGCGCGGAGCAACGCTCCCCTCGAGCACATAGACCCGCTCCACGTCCGCGGGGTGCGCCCGGAGCGCCTCGAGCACCGGGTGGATGCCGTGGACGGTCCGGCTCTCCCCCGTCATCGTGGCCGTCACTCCACCGTGACCGGGACCGAGAGCGTCTTCTGCTGTCGGAGGCACAGCTGCTCGGTGCAGACGAAGAAGGTCATCTTCGCCTCCACCGTGCCCGGGCCCTTCCCCTGCGCGGCCAGCGGCACCTCGAAGCGCGGGTCGGGGTACTTCACCGAGGCGGAGGGCTTGCGGACCGAGTCGCCGTAGACCAGCTGGACCTTCTCCGGCGTGACCGCGCCCGTCCCGGACAGCTGGATCCGCAGCGGCGCCTCGTCCGAGACGTGGGCGCCCTTGAGGCTCTGGATCTCCAGCACCAGGGTGCCCTTCTTCCCCGGCGCGACCTTCGCGGTCGTCCCGTCGGTGGTGATCTTGTAGAGGGTGGTCGGGTCCACCTCCGCCGCCAGCGCGAGCGAGGCGACGAGCACGGACGACATCAGGGCCAGGGAGCTGAAGAGGCGCATCGGCCGGCTCCTATAACTCAGGACGCCCGGGCTCGCTTGAGCGACCGTGGCGCGGACCTTACGCGTCCGGACATCGCCGGCAGCGGCGAGGGATCGAGCGACGGC
>DASXGF010000413.1:0-3440 GCA_036489275.1 Myxococcaceae bacterium
CACCGGAACCACGCCGGACCTCGGCTCGGCCAGCTGCACGCCGAGCTGCGCGAGCGGTCTCACCTGCCTCGACAACGCGGATTTCCCCGGTGGGATCTGTAGCGCGTCGTGCTCGAGCGGCGGGACCTGCGCCTCGGGGAGCAAGTGCGTGCAGCTGTCCACCGGTGAGTTCTGCGTGCCGCCGTGTGCCGAGGGCGACGCCTGTCCCACGGGGCTCGTCTGCGGGAGCGGCGGCAGCGCCGGGAAGGTGTGCCTGCCGCCCGCGTCCGCACCGGCCACCGCGGTGAGCTGCCCCAACGCGCCCGCGGCGAACTACGGCGGCATCATCGACGTCGCCGAGTTCGCCGGATGCGTCCAGCCCATCGTGCAGAGCACCTACGCTCCGGCGCCTCCGGCCGTCGGGGCCACGCTCTCGCTCGGGCAGCACCAGGTCGGCGAGCAGGTGCAGTTCCAGCTTCCGGCCGGCACGAGCGGCTTCACCGTCGTCTCCCAGGGGCAGTCGACGAACGTGCCCCTGGTCAGCGCGTTCGGGGGCGTGTTGCCCAACTCCCCGGTCCCCACGCCGATCGCGGCCCCGGACGGCACCTTCTTCGACTACCCGGATTCCTTCGGTCAGGCGCCTTCCGACCGGATGCTGACCTTCTCTCCGCTCTCACCGGTCACCGCGGCGGTCACGTTCCCCAACGGCACCGCCGGGCTCCGGAAGGCCGCCCGGGGACTCACGCCCGGGACCTGGACCCTGACCGTGAGCGACATCCTTCACGAGTGTCAGGCCTTCGCCTGCGGAGACCCCGCCTCGGGCTCCACCAGCAACCGCTACGACGTCACGGTCCTCACCCGGTCCGGTGGCATTCCCGACCGGGGAGGTCTCGACCTGGCGATCTACGTGGTCAGCGACACCCTCACCGCCGCCGGCGCCACCGACGACCCGAACTTTCGGCGGATGCTCCAGCGAATCACCGCCGATTTCGCTCGCGCGGGGATCTGCTTGCAGACGGTGACCTACTACGACGTGCCGGCGTGGGCGCGATCGCGCTGGAACTCGGTGACGGTGAGCCCCGCCGCCGCCGCGCAGCCGTGCAGCGAGTACCGCCAGCTCCTGACCCTCGCCCGCGCGGGGAACGTGGTCAGCCTCTTCTTCGTCGACGAGGTCACCGAGCCCAACGCGCCTCCGGGCTCGCGGCTGATCGGCTACGACGGCGCCATCCCCGGAGTCTCGACCTTCAACGGCACGACCGCGGGCGGGGCGCTCGTGTCCTCGGCGGACCTCGCCACCACCTCCGGATGTGGCAGCAGCACCTTCAACACCGGCTGTGGTCCCGACGTGGTCGGCGAGACCGTCGCGCACGAGGTGGCTCACGCCCTCGGGCTGTTTCACACCACCGAGAGCCTCGGAGCGTCGGGCGAGGACTTCGATCCGCTGACCGACACGCCACAGTGCCTCTGCTCGCTGTGCGTGAGTGACAGTGCGCGGAGCGGCTGCGCCGATCAGACCGGCGCCTCCGGCCAGCCGACGACCGTCGATCCTCCGTCCTGCGGGCAGGGGACCCAGGCCTGTGGCGGAGCGGACTACCTGATGTTCTGGCAGCTCTCGGACCTCTCGCGAGGGAACCTCTCGCCTCAGGAGGGGCAGGTGATGCGGATGAATCCGCTGGTGCGTCCGCTGTGAGCGCTCGTCCCGCCGGACTCGCGCTGCTGGCGGCGCTCCTCCTCGGGAGCGCGGCGGCAGAGCCTGTCGATCCCGGGTTCCGGGCGCGCGTGGAGGGGCTGCTCGGAGCATACCGGGCGGTGACTGTCGCCGAGTGGCAGGCCCTGGGCCCCGAGGCGGCCCCCCTGCTCGAGGAGGTGGCACGCGATGCCCGGGCGCTTCCGACCCGGCGGGCACGGGCGCTCGCGGCGCTCGGCGTGCTGCGCCCGGAGGCAGCGGCTCCGATCGTCCGGGAGCTGGCATCGGACGGGACCGTGCCGGTGCCTCTCCGCGCGGCAGCGCTGGACGTGGCGCCGGGCGTTCTCGGCGCCGACGCTCCGGGATTCCTCGCGCCGTTCCTCCGCGACCGGCAAGCGCGTGTTCGCCGCCACTCCGCGGAAGCGCTCGTCGCGTCCGGTGCCGCGGGATGCCGCGTCCTCGCGGCCGAGGCGAGGACCCGCTCTGCCTCGGACCCGGTCGTGGGGGCCGTCGCGGCCTGTGGCTCGCGGGATGGGGGTTCCTCGCCGGATCGGTGAGGGCCCGGGAGCCGTCCGGGCCGCGCTCGCTGGTAACAGGGCTCGCCTGGTCTCGTCGCATGACCTTTCTTCGGGACTCCCGGGCCGAGTGCCAATTTTCACCGTGTTCTCAATCGGTTAACTCGCGACTGTCCCGATCAGCTCGATCGAAGGTGTCTGGCACCTTCAATCGGGCGCCATCGACTCTGGCCGAGCCCAAGCGGTTCTCGTGGTGGGCCTGGACGGAGGATCGGGGCGAGGGGGCACCCCGACCGAAATGTGTCCGATCGAAGGTGTCTGGCACCTTCGAGGGTCCGTGGGAGTGCCCGACTCGCCCTTTTTTCGCGGCCTTGCCTGCTCCCGGGGCAAGCGAGACGGGCGCGGCTCGGTGTCATGGGCCGGGCGTAGCGTGGCCGGTCCACCATGGAGCGGCTCGGTGACGAGGACGGCTGGACGCTCGAACGGCTCCGCGACGCCGTCGTGCCCCCGTCCGGCCTGCGGACCTGCAGCGGCCCCGCCCTGCACGGTCTCCTCGCCGCCGCCGTGGACGCCATCGGCCCCGGCCCCATCGGGGCTCGGGCGCGGACACCCTCGTTTCTCCGGGCCCTCGAGGCGCTCCTCGATGAGCTCGCGCTCGGCAGCGTCTCGGCCTCCACCTTGGCCGAGGCCGCCGAACGGCTCGGCAGCGCGGGCGGCCGGCTGGCCCACCTTGCCCGCATCGTCGCCAACGCCACGGGCCGCCTCGCCACCGCCGGCGTGGAGCTGGCCTCGTCGCGCTGGGTGACCGCGAGCAGCGTGCTCGCCCACGGCTGGCCCACCCAGCTCGGCTTCACAGAGCTCGGGCTGACCGTCGCCCCTCCGTTCCCGCCCGGTGTCGTCGGCTTCCTCGCCGCGCTGGCCCGGGCCGCGTCCTCCACCGGGCGCACGCTGCGCCTCCACGTCCCCCTGAGCGGAGACGCGGGTCTCGACGCCGCGCTCGAGCCGCTCCTCAAGGCCTTCGAGGCCGGACCGGACCTGCCCGGCGTCGAGCTGCTCCCCGAGCTTCCCGACGGGCCGCTCGCCGAGCCCGTTCGTCGCCTCGCGACGGCCGCCCCGGGCAGCGTGGAGTGCCGCGCCCTCGAGGCGGTCGTCGCTCCCGGAACCCGACGGGAGGCCGCAGCGCTGGTCGATGCGCTCCGCCGAGCCCTCGAGGCCGGAGCGGCACCCGGGCGCAGCGTCCTCGTCGTGCCATCTCCCGC
>DASXGF010000473.1:0-1786 GCA_036489275.1 Myxococcaceae bacterium
AGTCTCCGCTCCTCGCCTGGGGCAAGCCGGGGGAGACGACCATTCCCTTCCTCGACCAGCCGAGCGCGCCGCCCCCGCCGCTCGCCGGTCTCAACCAGCTCGACTGGGAAGCCCAGAGCGCGGATTCCTGGATCACCGCCAACGAGAAGTTCTTCCGCGTCGGCCACTACGGGGTCCCCGAGGTCGACCCCGCGAAGTGGAAGCTGGAGATCGCCGGCCACGTCGCGCACCCGCACGCGTACGACCTGGCGGCGATCAAGGCGTTGCCGAGGAAGGAGGTCGTCTTCACCCTCGAGTGCTCGGGAAACCACGGCTTCCCGTTCCTCCCCGGAGCCATCGGCAACGCGAAGTGGGGTGGAACGCCCCTCGCCGCGGTGCTCCAGAAGGCGGGACGGAAGCCGGAAGGAGTCGAGGTCGTCTTCCACGGCGCCGACCAGGGCGAGGAGCCCATCCAGTACATCGGCGGCCTGGGCGACAAGATGGGCGAGTTCAAGGCCAAGGCGCCCTTCGCGCGGAGCATGTCCTGGGCCGAGGCGTCCGATCCGGCGAACCTCCTCTGCTACGAGATGAACGGCAAACCGCTGCCGGCGGCGAACGGCGCCCCGTTGCGCCTGATCGCCCCGCGCTGGTTCGGCATCTCCAACGTGAAGTGGCTGACCCGCATCGAGGTGCTCGACTCGCGCTTCGAGGGCCCGTTCCAGGCCCAGCGCTACCTCACCGTGCGCGAGGTTCCCCGCGGCGACGGCACGACCGTCTGGACGCGCACCGCGGTCGGCAAGTCGCTGCTCAAGTCGGCCCCGGCCAGGGTGGCGGTGCAGGACGGCAAGTACCGCATCTACGGAGCTGCCTGGGGTGCGCCCATCGCCCGCGTCGAGGTGAAGGTGGACGACGGACCGTGGAAGGCCGCGACCATCGACAAGGGCGGCGATCACGAGTTCGCCTGGAAATTCTGGCACCTCGACTGGACAGCAGCGACCCCCGGCGAGCACAAGATCACCTCCCGGGCCATCGACAAGGCCGGAAACGTCCAGCCGGCGCAGGACGACCCATTCATCGCCGGGAAGCGGACCTACTGGGAAGCCAACGGGCAGATCACCCGGTCGATCAAGGTCGCCTGAGGGCCTCACCCCGCCGGCAAGGGGCGAACCCGCGCGTCCGCGGTCAGCTCCATCAGGTCGATCTCCTCCTCGACCACGTGGAACGCGTCGTCGCCAATCACCTGCCGCGCACGCAGGGCGGTGAGCTCGTCGCGCTGGGCCTCCACTGCCTTCCGCTGGAGCGCGGCGAAGGCTCCGTCGGCCTGCGGCTTGTTCCGCTGCGCCTCCGGTGACTCCTCGGCCTGGATCCGCGCCCGGTATTCTCCCCGGAGGACGTCGGCCGCCGACGAGGGCGAGCCCTCCTGGTCCAGCACTCGCAGTGCAGCCCGCGCGGTCTCGGCCCGGGCAATGCCCACCTCGCGCTCCACCGTGCGGTCCTCCTCGAGGCAGAGGAAGTGGAGGAGCGGCCGGAGCGTGAGGCCCTGAAGCACGAGCGTGGTCAGCACCACGCAGAAGGCCGAGAAGATGATGACGTCGCGGTACGGGAAGCCGGGAAATCCCGCCGGCAGCGCCAGCGCCGCGGCGAGGGTGACGATGCCCCGCATCCCGCACCACGAGGCGAGGATCCCGCTCCCCAGCGTCGGCGGCGGCCTTCCCGGCCTCGGTGCCTGCCGCCGGCGCTGCCACGCCAGCGCCGGGACGTAGGTCATGAGCCAGGCGATCCGGACGACGATCACCGTGACACAGAC
>DASXGF010000564.1:0-2921 GCA_036489275.1 Myxococcaceae bacterium
ACCGTCCGGGCCCGACACGACGTCGTGGAGCCCTCGAACGACGCCTCGAACGACGTCTCAGAGAACTCGTTTTGCGGGGCCACGGGGCGGCTGACGACGTCTCAGAGAACTCGTTCTGCCGAGCAACCTCGCGCGCTTCGAGGCCAAAACGAGTTCTCTGAGACGTCGAAACCCGGAAAACGGGTTCGTCTGAGCGAAGAAGTTGACCGGGGCGGGAAACGTAAGACGATGTGCATCAAGGTATGACCATCTCCCACCCGACGCCCCGCCTCACCTCGGTCGTGTTCCGGCTCACCCGGGACCGGCTCGAGGCCCTGAAGTCCCTCTCGCGCTCCACGCGCATTCGCCAGAGCGAGTACCTGCGCGAGGCCATCGCCGACGTCCTGGCCAAGCACAACGCGCCGAGGATGCCCTTCGGCGCGCCGCCTCAGGCCTGATCGAGCGGGACGAACGGAGGACGGTCCGGCAGTCGCGGGCGCACCCCCGCGAACGGCTCGAGGCGCTCCGGGTACCCGACGGTCCAGAGCGTGAGGGCCGCCGCCGGCGCGCGCAGCCCCTCGAACGCGGTCGCGCTCTCCAGCGCCCGCTCCCACGCGCGCTCCTCGACGAGCCCCGCCCCCACCAGCACCGCGCCGCCCACGAGCAGGCGCACGCCGTAGCGGCCGAACGCGTCTCCCCGCAGCGCGAGCTCCACCACCCCACCGCGCTCCCACCACGCGACGGAGAGCAGTGTCCGCGCCCGCCGCACGCTCGACGCCGCGTGGAGCGCCCAGAAGTCGCGCGTCCCCACCGCCCGCTCCAGCGCCCACCTCACGCGTGCGAGGTCGACCGGCCGTCCGACCAGACGCGGATGGGCGAGCGTCTCCCACACCAGGCCCGTCCACTCCGCGGGGACAGGACCCGCCGCCAGACGGTACCGGTACTCCTTCCACGTGCTCGACCACTGCGCGTGGAAGCCGTCGGGCGCCTCCACCGCCGCCGCGACGCCCCACCCCTCGCCGCCGAGGCCGACGAGAGTGCCTGCTGACTGCTCCACGGGCACGCGGATGCTCACCGGCTGGCAGCGGGCGTGGACGCCGCGATCCGTCCGTCCCGCGGCCATTGGCCGGCCCGAGCCACCCCGCACGACGAGGGCCGCCTCGAGCGTCTCCTGCACCGAGCGACCGGTCCGCTGGGACTGCCAGCCCTGGAACCGGTCGCCTCGGTACCACACCCACAGCGCCAGACGACGTCGCCTCACCTTGTCCGTCGGCAGGGTAGACTCCATCGCTCCCGACACACCATGGAATCGCGCGATGACCACACCGAGCACCCGCTCGGAGGAGAGTGGCTGTACCGCAAGGGCGAGCTGGTGCTCGGGCCCGTCCACGGCGCGCAGCTCCTGGACAAGCTCTACGCCGGGGACATCAACGGCCAGACCGAGGTGGCCCAGGTGGGCGAGGACTTCGAGCGCGTCACCCACGTGGAGGCCCTCCGGGTCCATCTGGCAAAGGCCGAGGCCAAGTGGCGCGTGGACGCGCTCGAGCGCCGCGTCGACGACCGAGCCCGGCGGCAGCGGAACTTCCGTCTGACGATCCTCGCCGGGGTGGCGCTCGTCGTCGCCGGGGCCGCCGGCGCGGTCGCACGGTACATGGCGGTCCACGGCACGTTCGACACCCGTACCGAGGAGGCCGCCATCGCGGTGGAGCCCCCGGTCATCCGGCTGGCCAAGGCGCGCAAGCAGCAGGACGAGCTGCTCGATTACCCGATGGAGAAGAGCGGCCGGCGCCCGACCGGCGGCGGCGCCCGCACGGCCTCGCTCGGCAGCCGCCCCGCAGGCGGCGGACCGGACAACGATCCGGATGACGTGAGCATCGAGGCGAAGTTCGACCGCGGATCCATCCAGACCGTCATCGCCCAGCGGCAGCGCACCCTCTATCCCTGCTTCGCCGACGAGGCGCGGCGCTCCCCCGGCCTCACCGAGCGCATCCCCATCGAGTTCGTCATCGGCAACGACGGGCAGGTGAAGAAGCTCTGGGTGGACCACCCGCGGTTCGCCGAGGGCGCGCTCCAGGAATGCCTCCTCAAGGAGCTCCAGCGCTGGCCCTTCCGCCCGTACGAGGGCCAGCAGGCCACGGTGGGACTCTCCTTCACCATCGGTCGGGGAGCAGGCTGATGGCGCGCCCGCCGGTTGCCGAGGCCGCGGCGAGCGGCGACGCCTTTCGCGACGAGGTCGTGCGCGCGGCCCGAGCCTTCAAGGCCTCGTGGACCGGCCTCGCGCGGGTGCTGACCCGGGTGCGCGACGAGGGCCTGTGGGAAGGCTGGGGATTCCCGAGCTTCGATGCGTACTGCACCAAGGAGCTCCACATCCGAAAGGCCACTGCGCTGAAGCTGACCCGCTCCTGGAGCTTCCTCGATCGGCACGAGCGCAGCTGGAAGCCCGACGCGCCCGACGCCCACCCCGCGCCGGCCTTCGAGGTGGTGGAGGTGCTGGCCGAGGCGGAGGAGCGTGGCGCGCTCGATGCCGAGGAGTACCGGAGCATCCGGGACTCCATCTGGGATCCGGACCGCCCCGTCGCCGCGGTGCGCCGAGAGCTGACCGAGCGCTTCCCGCGCCCCGAGCCCGAGCCTGCCCCCGTGGAGGTGCGACTGGGTCAGCTGGCACGCACAGCTCGGCGCCTCGCAGAGGAGCTGCGGGTGTGTCGCGGGGTTCCCCCGTCCGTCCGGACCCAGGCCGACGACCTCGCGGCCGCCGTGGAGTCCCTGGCCGTCGACCGCGTCAGCTGACCGCACCCTCGCAGGGCAGTCCTGCTGAGGCGTTTGTCAGATGCGGTCCCCCGTCTGCCGTGCCCGGAACTCGGGACTTATATTGGACAAGGGGCCCAGTCTCGCGGCAGCGTCGAGGGTGGCGCGGGCAGCTGGGTCTGTGCTGGAGTTGTCGG
>DASXGF010000393.1:0-3623 GCA_036489275.1 Myxococcaceae bacterium
CCGCGGCTGGAGTACACCTACAACAGCTCCGTGACGGGTGTGATTGTCGTTCCTGAGGCCACGGCAAGCTCCGACGTCTGCAACAACCTCTCGGTGATTGCCACCGTGGGCGACACCCAGGTGGGTCGCTCCGCGATCCGCGCCAGCAAGGGCGGCCGGTGCTCCTACCAGATCGACAACCTGCCCTCCGACAAGGAGCTGACGGTCAAGGTGCAGCCGGCCGCCGACCTCAAGTGCCAGGACGGCTCGCCGATGGCCTTCGTCTCCGACATCCAGGGGGCGGTGAAGCTCGAGCCGGCGCAGGGCAAGCTCCAGGACTTCCGCGCTCAGTGCGGCGCGTAGAGCTGAGAGGGTAGTCGTCGCATCGTCGCGGGGACGGCGGGTGGCCGAGGGCCGCTCGCCGTCTTCGCATGTCATTTGGGAAGGCGGGACCGTCCATGACGGGCTGCGTCCTGCTGTTCACACGCCCCGGCCGAGGCTCGTCGCATGCGGATCTCGCGACGCTACCTTCGCCACATGCGCGCCCGACACCTCGCCCTCCCCCTCCTCCTGCTCGCCAACGCCCCCGCCGGCGGCCAGCCCGCGGCCCCGCCCTCCCAGGCCGGCCAGATGCTGCTCACCGTCTTCCTCCGGCACGACCAGTCGAAGCCCCTCGGGGAGATCCGCGCCGAGCTGGAGAAGAACGGCTTCTTCCAGAAGTTCCCGCCCGCCGGCACCGAGGTCGTCTCCTGGTACGTCGTGATGGGCATCGGCCAGGTGGTCACGCTCCGCTTCCCCGCCGAGCGCCTCCGCGACGTGAACCTCGCGCTGGAGCAGAGCGCCTGGGGCGCGTTCCGCACCGACTTCTACCCGACCTACGACTACAAGCCGGTCGCCGAGGCCGAGCGAAAGAAGGCCAAGTAGCCCGAGCTCCTCACCGCTCGAGCAGCCACCACCGCCGGCGCATCCGGCGCCTGGTGCTCAGCCCGAACCTCTTCAGCGCCACCTCGCGCACGTACTCCGCCGCCTCCTCGGGCGAGTCGGTGAGCCGGAACCGGTCCACGTCTGCCGCGTCGATGGTGCGCGCCGGCACCAGCCGGTCGCGCAGGTAGTCGATCAGCGGCCGCCAGTACTCGACGCCCAGCAGCACCAGCGGGAAGTCGCGCATCTTCCCGGTCTGCACCAGCACCGCCACCTCGAAGAGCTCGTCCAGCGTGCCCAGCCCGCCCGGGGCGGCCACGAAGGCGTAGGAGTACTTCGCCAGCACCACCTTCCGGACGAAGAAGGAGCGCGTCTCCACCCACCGATCGAGGTAGGGGTTGGGCTTCTGCTCCACCGGGAGGACGATGTTGCAGCCCACCGACTCCCCACCCGCCTCCTTCGCTCCCCGGTTCGCTGCCTCCATCAGGCCCGGTCCGCCGCCGGTCATCACCGTGAAACCCGCCCGCGCCAGCGCCGAGCCCATGCGGCGGGTGAGCGCGTAGGCCGGATTCTCCTCGGAGTACCGCGCGGACCCGAACACCGTCACGCACGGCCCCACGAAGTGCAGCTGCCGGAAGCACTTCACGAACTCCTTCGCGGTCCGGAGGACCCACAGCAGCTCGAGTGGCCGGTTGCGCGGCCCTTCGAGGAAGGAGTGGTCCTCGGTCGGGGGCGGTGTCTTGCCCCAGTCCTCGGCCCCGCGCTCCGCCGGCCGCCGGATCAGCTCGTCGGAGGAGGTCACTTCTTGTGGGGACCGAATGGGTGGTAGCCGAACTTCTGTCCGCCCACGCTTGCCTCGTACATCAGGCCGGTCTTGGTCGCGGTGAAGATGGCCACCCCGTTCTCGTAGTTCGCGCTCGCCGCCGCGCCGGCCGACAGCGCCACCGCCGAGGCCTGCGCCGCGAGGGCGAAGTTCCCCTTCTTGAACTCGCTCAGCGTCGAGCCGTTCTCGAAGAAGATGATCTCCGAGTAGGTCTGGCCGCCGAGCTGGAATCCCACGCTGGCCTGCCCCATCGACGACTTCCCCACTGCCTGGCCACCGACGAAGAGCACCCCGTCGCCGCCGGCTCCCGCCACCACGAAGCCACCCTTGGCGATGGTCGGGAAGACTGCGTAGCCCGCGGACGAGCCGAAGAACTTCTCGATGTTGGCGTCCTTCTTCCTGAAGGTATGGATGACGGCTCGCGCGTCCGAGACCAGCGCACCGTCGTCGCTGGCGAGCGCCACCGGCGCCGCGAGGAGCACGAGAGCCGTCGGGAGAATCGATCGTCGCATCCACCGGAGCGTAGTCCGGCGAAGCGCCCTGCCCCAGAACCCGGTCAGGCCCGACCCGCGCACCGGAGAATGGCGTACACGGTCCGGTCGACGTCCTCCTCCGAGGTGTTCCAGCCGGAGACGCTGATCCGCATCACATCCCGGTCCTTCCAGCGGCTGCCGCCGAGCCAGCACGTCCCGTCCGCCTGGACGCGGGTGATGACCTCGCGGGTGAAGGCGTCGGGATCGCCGCCGCCCGGCGGCTCGAAGCGCACCAGCACCTGGTTCAGCACGACCTCGTTCAGCACCTCGACCCCAGGCGCGCGTCCGAGCTGCTCGCCGAAGCGCCGGGCCAGCCCACAGCAGCGGTCCACCAGCGTCTCGACTCCGCGCCGGCCCAGCGCCCGGAGCGCGGCGTACACCGGCGTCCCGCGCCCGCGCCGGCTGAACTCTGGAACGAAGTCCACCCCGTCGCGCAACCCGGTGGAGCGCACCAGGTAGCTGGCCGACGTTCCCACCGCGCGGGCGAGCACCGCCGGGTCGCGCACGATGGCCACGCCCGAGTCGTAGGGCACGTTGAGCCACTTGTGCGCGTCCACGGCCCAGCTGTCCGCGGCCTCGACGCCTCGCAGATGGGCCCGGGTCCGCGGGCTCGCCGCTCCCCAGAGCCCGAAGGCGCCGTCGACGTGGACCCAGGCGCCGTGCGCGTGGGCCGCGCAGATCAGCGGCTCCATTGGATCCACCGCCCCGGTGTTCACGTTGCCCGCCTGGACGCAGAGCAGCGTGGGCCCCTCGCATCCGGCGAGCACCGCCGGCAGCGCGTCCGGATCCATCCGTCCCTGCGCGTCAGCGCGCACCCGCTTCACCCGCGCCTGGCCGAGGCCGAGAAAGCGCAGCGCTCTCAGGATGGTGACGTGCACCTCGTCGCCGACCACCACGTGGATCTCGGGCGCGCCGAACAGCCCCTGCTCCGACACGTCCCAGCCGGCCCGGGCCAGCAGCGCGTGGCGGCCCGCCGCGAGGCCGGTGAAGTTCGCCATCTGCCCGCCGGTCACGAATCCCACCGCCGAGTCCACGGGCAGCCCGAAGAGCTCGTTGAGCCACCGCCCGGCGGTCTCCTCCAGCACCGCCACGGTGGGCGAGGCGATGTACAGCCCGACGTTCTGGTCCCACGCCGAGGTGAGCCAGTCCGCGGCCAGCGCCACCGGCTGGCTCCCGCCGATGACGAAGCCGAAGAAGCGCGGACCGGCGGTGGCCATCAGACCCGGCTCACCGGCGCGCGCGAGGAGGTCGATCACCTCGACCGGGTCCTGCCCCTGCTCGGGGAGGTCTCCTCCGAACGCCTCCTTCAAGCTCTCCAGCGAGGCGGTTGGGCCCACGGGGCGCTTCCCGAGCGAGGCAATCCAGGT
>DASXGF010000630.1:0-3250 GCA_036489275.1 Myxococcaceae bacterium
CAAAGAGCAGCCCGGCGCGCGACCAGCCCTTGGCCAGCGCTTCGGCAAACGACGGCCGCCGGCCCCGGAGCTGCTCGAGCACCGAGTATGTGACGAGCCCCTTGACGATCAGGCCCAGGATGCCGCTGACGGTGACACCGACCGCCCACAGTCCCCACTGGCCGGGGGATGGCCGAGGTCCGGGCGAGAATAGGCCTGCCCCGGCGCCCATCGGCAGGTACGCGAGAAACGACACGCCGAGGAAAAAGACAACGTTGCGGGCCCAGATGGAGAGGCCCTGTGACAGGGCCGACCCTGCCGAATAGGTGGGCGTGAGACGGACGGCAGGCGCGTTCAGGACGACGACAGGTTGCATGTGACTTCCCCCCGAGGCCCCGTCAGCGGAAGACCGAGGTCAGCTGCTCGATGTCCACGCCTTCCTTCTCCGAGCGCAGCTGGTAGTACATGACGCTGTAGACCACCGCGCTCACCGAGAGGGCCAGGGCGCTGGGGATGATCTGCCCCATCAGCGTGGAGAGGATCCCCGCGCGTCGGCCGAAGATCGCCCCGAAGGCCGCGCCGAGCGCCGCGCTGCCGAGCAGGAAGATGAGCATCAGGCCGAAGATGCCCCAGCGGTGTCCGGCGGTGAGCTCGGCGCTGCGGGCCCGCGGATCCGGCGCGCCCTCCGCGACCACCACCGGGGCGAGCAGAGCCCAGCGCAAGGCCAGGATGATCGCGGGGATGAAGAGGGCCAGCGCCGCGCCGAAGAGAAGGATGCCGGTGACGAACGCCGCGGCGAACAGCGGGCCAGCCTTGGCCCAGCCGCGGAAGATCGACTCGGCCGCGGAGGGCGAGCGGCCCCGGAGCTGCTCGAGCACGGAGTACGTGACTAGCCCCTGGACGATGTAGCCGAGGATGCTGCTGATCACGATCCCCAGGAACCACAGCCCCCAGCTGGCGAGCGAGGTGGGCGTCACGGGCGCGAGCAGCAGCATCGGGATGTAGGCGACGAACGAGACGCCCACGAAGAAGACGATATTTCGCGACCAGATGGACAGGCTCCGGGAGATGGCCGACCCGACCGAGAACGTCTCGCGAGCGGGGATGGCAGGGGCGGGAACGAACTCGGCTGGGCGCATGAACCGAACGATGGCCCGGTCGGGTAGGAGCGAGCAAGCAGGCGTCGATCCGTTCACATCTCGCTGAAATGACGAAGGTTTCCCGGGATCACCGGCTCTTGCTGCCCGGACGGTCCCAGTACGGAGGGTCTCCGAACGCCCGCCGGAGCGCCTGGGTCAGGGCGACGACCTTCGCTGCCGGTGTCCGGTCGCGCGGATAGGTCAAGGCGAGCGTGGCGGGCTCGGGCACGAGGCCCACGTCGACGACCTCCAGGCGGCCACCGGCGACGGCCTCGTGGACGAGGAACGTGGGGAGCAGGGCGATGCCGAGGCCGGCGATCGCGGCGTCGCGCATCACGATCCCGCTGTTGACGCTCAGCGCGGGGATTCCCCGGACGCTCACCGCGCCGCGCGAGCCGACGAACCGCCAGTCCGCCCCGCCGCGCTGGGTGAAGACGATGGCGCGATGGGCTTCCAGCGAGCGGAGGTCCCGCGGACGGCCCGCCCGGGCAAGGTAGTCCGGCGAGGCCACGAGGACTCGCGAGCTCCGCGCGAGCCGCTTCGCGACCAGCCCGCTCGGGCGGAGCGTCCCGTGGCGGATCACCGCGTCATAGCCGCCCGCCGCCGCGTCCACGAAGCGGTCGTCGAGGTCGAGGGTCAGCTCCAGACCGGGGTGCTCCCGGAGGAACGGATAGAGCGCCGGCGCGAGGTGAAGCACCCCGAAGCTCACCGGAGCAGAGAGTCGCAAGGGGCCGACGAGCGCCCCGCGACGCTCGGAGAGCTCGGAGGTCGCCTCCGTGACGTCGCTGGCGATCCGGACCGCCCGGCGGTGGAAGACGACGCCGTCCTCGGTCAGCGCGAGCTTGCGGGTGGTCCGCTGCACCAGCCGTGCACCGAGGGCCCTCTCCAGATCGGCGACGCGCTGGCTCACCACCGACTTCGAGAGCCGAAGCCGCCTCGCGGCCTCGCTGAAGCTGCCGGCCTCGACCACGGCGATGAAGGCGCTGAGACCTTCGAGCTTGAGCATCGTTCTGGAAAACCGGACAGTGATTCCCTGAATGAACGCCTACCACGAACGGCTGATTGCGGGTACTCCTCACCCCAGCTCTTTCACGGAGGAACCGATGACCCGTCCACTCCCCAGTGTCCTCGCCGTCGGCCTGCTCCTCGCCTCGACGGCGCGGGCCGATGTCTCACCCTACCCGTCCACGTTCCGGACCCAGGAGATCGCGACCCGCGGAGCGACGATCCATGTCCGCGTCGGCGGAAGCGGGCCGGCGGTGGTTCTCCTCCACGGGTTCGGCGACACCGGCGACATGTGGGCGCCGGTCGCGGCGGATCTGGTCCGCGATCATCGGGTCGTCGTGCCGGACCTGCGCGGCATGGGTCTGTCCTCGAAGCCCGAGGGCGGCTACGACAAGAAGACGCAGGCGCAGGACATCGCGGACGTCCTCGATTCGCTGAAGATTCAGAAGGTGGATTTGGTGACCCACGACATCGGCAACATGGTCGGGTACGCGTTCGCGGCTCAGTTCCCGGCCCGGGTCTCGCGCTGGGTGGTCATCGACGCGCCGCTGCCGGGAATCGGGCCCTGGGAGGAGATCCTCAAGAACCCTCTCCTCTGGCACTTCAACTTCCGTGGGCCGGACGTCGAGCGGCTGGTCGCAGGGCGGGAGCGTATCTACCTGGACCGCTTCTACAACGAGCTCTCGGCCGATCCGCGCCGCATCGACGAGGCCACCCGTCAGCACTACGCGGCGCTCTACGCGCGGCCAGGGGCGATGCACGCGGCGTTCAACCAGTTCGCTGCGTTCTCTCAGGACGCGAAGGACAACCAGGAGCTGCTGGCGAAGGGCGGAAAGGTCAAGATGCCGGTCCTCGCGGTGGGCGGCGACAAGTCGTTCGGGACGAAGATGGCCGAGGTGATGCAGTTCGTGGCCACCGACGTGCAGCCGCTGATCATCGCCGACTCCGGGCACTGGCTGATGGAGGAGCAGCCCGCGGCGACGGTCAAGGCGATCAGGACCTTCCTCGACGCACGGCCGGCCGCCCCTTCCCGGTAGCCTGTGAGGCCCGCGGGCAGGCACCGAGGCTTGCGCCGGGCTGGATTTGCCGGTACGAGAGCGGCTCCGGCCCGTCGTTTGCGCGATTAG
>DASXGF010000270.1:0-8613 GCA_036489275.1 Myxococcaceae bacterium
GCCGAGGATCAGGGCGCCGTCGCTCACCGGGATCAGCTGCCCCGTGCCCGGCCCGTGCTCGGCGTAGAGGAAGACTTCCTGGCTGCCGACCCCGAGGGTCGAAACCATCGAGGCCGGGCCGATCGTGTCCCGACCGGCCCGCCGCTTGCGACCCGGGCGCACCGGATACGTCGTCACCCGCTGGGGCGCTGGATCGTCCGCGTTGAGGGGAGTCGCCTCGCGCTCGTCGAACGGGAGCTCACCCGTATCCTCGGTGTCCTTGGTGCCATCCTCGGGAGGAGGTCGCCGGGGAGGTCGCTTGGGGTTCGATGGCGCCATGTTCGTTGCCCAGGGTCCCTCATCCCCCGGCCGTGCAATGATGTCACGTTCCCCGAAAACCCGCGCCACTTCCAGTGCCTGCTACCCAGAGCCTGCCAGCGCTGTCGCTCTACAACACGCTGACCCGGCGCAAGGAGCCACTCGAGCCCCTGCGGCCTGGTGAAGTCCGTCTGTACGTGTGTGGTCCCACCGTCTACTCGTGGGTACACATCGGAAACGCCAGGACGTTCACCGTGTTCGACGTCGTGGTGCGTTATCTGCGGCACCGCGGATACCGGGTCTCGTACGTCCGCAATTACACGGACGTCGACGACAAGATCATCAACGCCGCCCGCGAGACCGGCGAGGACCCGTCCGCCCTCGCAGACCGGTTCGTCCAGGCCTTCGAGGAGGACGCCCGGGGCCTCGGTCTCCTGCCACCCGACGTCGCGCCGCGAGTCACCGAGGTGATTCCCGAGATCCGCGCGCTCATCCAGGCGCTCCTCGACCAGGGCGTCGCCTACGCCGCCGGCGGGGACGTGTACTTTCAGGTCTCGCACTGGCCCGAGTACGCGAAGCTCTCGCGCCGCAACCTCGACGAGCTCCGCGCCGGCGAGCGCGTCAGCCCCGGCGAGCACAAGCGGGAGCCGCTCGATTTCGCCCTCTGGAAGGGGGAGAAGCCTGGCGAGCCGGCGTGGGACGCGCCCTGGGGCCGGGGCCGTCCCGGCTGGCACATCGAGTGCTCGGCGATGAGCGAGAAGTTCCTCGGCCGCACCTTCGACATCCACGGCGGTGGACTGGACCTCATCTTCCCTCACCACGAGAACGAGATCGCCCAGTCCGAGGCGGCCCACCATCAGCAGCTCGCTCGCGTCTGGATGCACGCCGGCTTCCTCGAGCTCGAGAACGCGAAGATGTCGAAGAGCCTGGGGAACGTCGTCCGCCTGCGCGACGCGCTGGTGAAGGTCGACGGCGAGTCCCTGCGCCTCTTCTTCCTCTCCAGTCACTACCGCCACCAGCTTGCGTTCTCCGACGACGCGCTCGCCGACGCCGAGAGGCGGGTCGAGTACTTCTACGAGACCCTTCAGCGGGTCGACGAGCGCCTGGGTGGGCGCGAGGTGAAGACCGGTCCGCTGCACGGCGATCCGGATGCGCACCTGAGAGCGTTCGAGGCGTCGATGGACGACGACTTCAACACGCCGGGCGCCCTCGCCGCGCTCTCGGGGCTGTTCGGCGAGATGAACGAGCTGCTCGACAAGCCGCCGGTGCCCGACCGCGCCATGGTGATGCGCACGCTCGCCGCGCTGCGGGCGCTGGTGCCGACGATGGCCGCGGTGCTCGGAATTCTCGAGAGTCCTCCCGCGGCATGGCTCGAGCGGCGGCGAGACCGGCTCGTCCGTCAGCGCGGGCTCGACCGAGAGCGCATCGAGGCCCTGATCGCCGAGCGCGCAACGGCCCGGAAGGCGAAGGACTTCACCCGCGCGGATGCGCTTCGCGACGAGCTGCTCTGCCTCGGAGTCGAGCTGCGCGACGGCCCTGCCGAAACGCTCTGGAAGGTCCGCAGCTGACGCCCGCGGCGCGGGTGCGTCAGTGTCGGAGACTCGCAGCGGGTGCCGGTGTTCCCGGCCCGACGGGCAGGCGCTAGATTCTCACCGTGGACCCGAGCGTGCTGGTCATCGAAGACGACCCCGACATCCGCGAATCGGTCGTCGACCTGATCCAGACCGAGGCACCCTGGGTGCAGGTGACCTCCGCCGGAGATGGGATGGAGGCCCTCGAGCTGATCGAGGACGCCGGAGCTCCGTGCCTTGCGCTGCTCGACATCATGATGCCCGTCATGAACGGTCTCGAGTTCCTCGATGCGCTCCGCGAGCGGGGCCTCGCGACCGACATGCACGTGGTGCTCGTCTCCGGATACGTGCAGCTCGCGAAGCACGTGCAGTACCCGGGGGTGACCGGGCTCCTCCCGAAACCGTTCCGCGCTGCGGACCTGCTCGCCCTCGTCTTGCGGCACTGCCCGGACCCGTCGTCCGCCGGCCCGAGCGCGCCGGCCTGAGCGGCGCAGTCCTCGGCGAGGCCGCACGAGACGAGGTCTCCGAGAACTCGTCAGCCGGGCCGCCGACGGCCGTCATCTTGCGACACTGCCTCGGGACCCATCGTCGGCCAGCTCGCCACACCGGGCTGAGAGTCACAGTTCCTCGGCGAGAAACCGGCCGCCGCACGAGACGGGGTCTCAGAGAACTCGTCGCTCGAGAAACGCGTCTCTCGCCGTCGGGGAGACCCGGCCAAGTCGCCTCAGATAGTTAGTTAGCGGGGGGAACGAGGTCTCAGAGAACTCGTCGGCTGGCTTCGAGCAACTCGCGACCGGCGGACGGTCTCTCCGAGGCCGAGCTGACCGATCCCCGAGACGAGGTCTCAGAGAACTCGTCATGAGCGACGAGATTTCAGACAGCTCGTGAGTCGCGTTCGAGAACGCCACGAGGCCCCGAGGGCGGTCGGAGTCCCCGGACTCCGCGATCCTTTCGGTATCTGGCAAGCCCTTCCACGTCCCGAAAGGTTCGCCCGCCTCGGTGGCCCCCCGGGGGAACGAGGTCTCAGAGAACTCGTCATGAGCGACGAGATTTCAGACAGCTCGTCAGTCGCGTTCTAGAACGCCACGAGGGCCCGAGGGCGGTCGGAGTCCCCGGGAGGCGACGTCTCGGAGAACTCGTCGTCAGCGACGAGACCCGACAGCGGTCGGGCGAGGTCCCGGACTCCGCGATCCTTTCGGTGCCTGGCGAGCCCCTCCACGTCCCAAAAGGATCGCCCGCCTCAGTCGCCTCCACGGCGTCGAGCAGGCGAGGGTCGCCGACTCGAAGATCTCGGAGAGCTCGTCACCCTTCGATCGAGCCCCCGCCCTCGGACGGTCTCGGTCGTCAGCGCGGCGGATTGATCCGGATCGTGAACAGGTGCCGGACCGACACGGCGCGCCCCTGGATCTGCGCGGGCCGGTAGTGACGCCCCTGCAGGGCGGCGAGCACCGCGGCCTCGGCCAGCGGCACTCCCTTCAGCACCTCGCACCCCTCCACCGTTCCCGCGGCCGTGATCACGCACCGCACGAGCATCGTTCCCACCACCCCGCTGCGCACCGCCTCCTGCGACAGCCTCACCTCCGGCGCTTCGAGGAGCTCCGGCGTCGCCGCGACCACGTCCTCCGAGAACACGCCCCCGCCATCTCCGCACGGTGGCGTCGCGCACTCCTCCCCACCGCCTGGGCCGCGCGGCCCTTTCCCGTCGCCCGGCCCCGGGTCGTCCCGCCCGGGAACCTCGTTCCGCGCCTCCGACTCGTCGCGCGCCGGTAGGTCGACCGGACGCTGGATCTCCACGGGTGCCCTCACCGTCCTCGCCGGTCCCCGGCGCCCATTCTTCGGCGGCTTCGAGGGAGGCGTCCCCGGGTTGCCTCCGCCGCCCCGCGGGCCCGGCCTGGGCCCCGTCACCCGGACGAGCGGCTCCGACCTGGGCGGCGCCGGCGTCGAGATGTACAGCGCGCCCACCAGCAGCACCGCATGCGCTACGAGAGACACAACCAGAGCGGGCCTCAGCCTCGTGGGAGCGCTGGACCGGCCGCGAACGACGTCGAACATCGGAGAGCCCACCCGGCGGCGTCCACGGTCGTCCCCTCGACGAGGGCCATCCCCGGGCACCAGTCAGTCTCCTGCCCGCCTGCTCGCGGTGTCCATCCGTCCCCGCCGGTGGACTGTGCCCCTCTCCCCGGGGCAGAACGGAACCACCCATGCTCCCCGTCGCCCTCGCGCTGGCGCTCGCCGCTGCGCCCCCCGCCCGGACGTCCCCCGCCGCCGAGCGCCTCATCACCGCCGATTCCATCCGCGCCCACGTCCGGTTCCTCGCCTCCGACCTCCTCGAGGGCCGCGGCCCCGGCACCCGCGGCGACACGCTCGCCGAGACGTACATCGCCGCCCAGCTCGAGGGCCTCGGCCTCAAGCCCGCCGGCACCCAGGGCTTCCTCCAGCCCTTCGACATCGTGGGCGTCGAGGGCCACGCCGACACGGTCCAGCTCACCCGCGGCCGCGAGTCGCTCGTCCTCCGCCACGCCGACGAGGTCATCGCCGTCGCCGGAGACCAGTCGCCGCACACCGCCCTCGACGGCGCCGAGCTGGTCTTCGTCGGCTACGGCATCCGCGCCCCCGAGTACTCCTGGGACGACTTCAAGGGACAGGACCTCCGCGGCAAGGTGCTGCTCATCCTGAACAGCGATCCGGAGGACGACCCCAACCTCTTCGCCGGCCGCACCCGCCTCTGGTACGGCCGCTGGGATTACAAGTACGAGATGGCGGCCAAGGTCGGAGCCGCCGGCGCCATCATCCTCCACACCACGCACAGCGCCGGCTACCCGTGGCAGGTGGTGCGGAGCTCCTGGAGCGGCTCGCAGTTCTCCGTCCCGAGCACCGAGCGTCGCGTGCCCCTGCGCGGCTGGGTGACCGAGGACGCCTGCCGCAAGCTCGTCGCCCTCGCCGGCAAGAGCCTCGACGAGCTCGTCCGCTCCGCGAACCGCCGCGAATTCGAGCCGGTCCCACTGGGCATCGCGGTCACGACGGCCTTCGACAACCGCATCGAGCGCACCCGGACCGCGAACGTCCTCGCCCTCCTCCCCGGGAGCGACCCGCGCCTCTCCTCCGAGGTCGTCCTCTACACCGCGCACCACGACCACCTCGGCATGCGCCCCGACGCCGCCCCCGGCGAGGACGCCATCTACAATGGCGCGGAGGACAACGCCTCCGGCGTCGCGCTGATGCTCAACGTGGCCCGCGCCTTCTCCGCGCTCCCGACTGCGCCGAGGAGGAGCATCCTCTTCGCCGCCGTGGCCGCCGAGGAGCAGGGCCTGCTCGGCTCCGAGTACCTCGCCCGCCATCCCCCGGTCCCCCTCGGGCGCATCGCCGTCGACATCAACATCGACGGAGCCAACGTCTTCGGCCGCACCCGGGACGTCACCGTCATCGGGCTCGGGAAGACCGACCTCGACCCCGCCCTCCGGACCCTCGCCGGCCGACAGGGACGCATCCTCCGCGGCGACCAGCTCCCGGACCGCGGGTACTTCTACCGGAGCGACCAGTTCAGCTTCGCCCGGGTCGGCGTTCCCTCCGCCTACTTCGAGAGCGGGCTCGACTACCGCGGCCGCCCGTCCGGCTGGGGGCGAGAGAAGCGCGAGGCCTGGGAAGAGACCCGCTACCACCAGCCCTCCGACGAGCTGACCCCCGACTGGGACCTCTCCGGCGCCGTCGAGGACGCCCGGCTCCAGTTCGCCCTCGGCTACAGCGTCGCCCAGGCCCCGGGCCTGCCCGCCTGGACGCCGGGGGACGAGTTCGAGACGACCCGGCGGCGCTCCCTCGAGGCGCTCCGCCAGCGTCCACCCGGCCCCGCCCCGGCCAGCGGACGCTAGAGGTCCAGGGTGCGGGGGGGCGCGCGGCGCGTTAACTTCCCCTGCTCGCATGGCAGGGTTCGAGCTCGTCACCGATTACCGACCGCAGGGGGACCAGCCGCGCGCCATCGACGAGCTGGTCGAGGGCGTCCTGCGCGGTGACCCCCACCAGACCCTGCTCGGGGTGACCGGCTCGGGGAAGACCTTCAGCATGGCCAACGTGGTCGCCCAGGTGCAGCGGCCCACCCTGGTCGTCGCGCACAACAAGACCCTGGCCGCCCAGCTCTACGGCGAGTTCAAGGAGCTCTTTCCCCGGAACGCGGTCGAGTACTTCATCAGCTACTACGACTACTACCAGCCCGAGGCGTACATCCCCTCGTCGGACACGTACATCGAGAAGGATTCGTTCATCAACGACGAGATCGAGCGGATGCGCCACTCGGCGACCCACTCGCTCCGCACGCGCGATGACGTGCTCATCGTCGCTTCGGTCTCCTGCATCTACGGCCTCGGCACCGCCCGGAGCTACATGGCGCTGGCCGCAACGGCCCAGAAGGGCGTCGAGCTCGGCCGCGACGTGCTGATGCGCCGGCTGGTCGATGCGCAGTACGAGCGCAACGATCTCGACTTCCACCGAGGCACGTTCCGCGTGCGCGGGGACACCATCGAGGTCTTCCCCGCCTACGAGGAGGAGCGGGCGGTCCGCATCGAGTTCTTCGGCGACACCGTCGAGCGGATCACCGAGTTCGACCCGCTCCGCGGACAGTCCGTCGCCCAGGTGGAGAAGATCGTCATCTTCCCCGCCAGCCACTACGTGACCGAGGAGGAGCAGCGGGCGCGGGCGATCCGCGACATCCGCGACGAGCTCCGCGAGCGGCTGCAGTGGTTCCGGGCGCACGGAAAGCTGCTCGAGGCACAGCGCCTGGAGGAGCGCACTCTCTACGATCTGGAGATGCTGGAGCAGGTCGGCTTCTGCAACGGCATCGAGAACTACAGCCGGCACCTCTCCGGGCGTGCCGCGGGTGAGCCTCCGCCCTGCCTCCTCGACTACTACCCGAAGAACCTCCTGGTGATGCTCGACGAGAGCCACCAGACCCTGCCTCAGCTGGGAGCGATGTACCGCGGCGACCGGAGCCGCAAGGAGACACTGGCCGAGTACGGCTTCCGCCTTCCTAGCGCCCTCGACAACCGGCCGCTGAAGTTCGACGAGTTCGAGGCGATGGTCCCTCAGGTCATCTACGTCAGCGCCACCCCCGGGGAGTACGAGCTGCAGCGCAGCCACGGCGTCGTCGTCGAGCAGGTCATCCGTCCCACCGGCCTCACCGACCCGCGCGTCGAGGTGCGTCCGGCACGGAACCAGGTCGAGGACCTCCTCGAGGAGGTGCGCCAGCGGGCGCAAGCCAAGGAGCGTGTCCTGGTGACCACACTCACCAAGCGGATGGCCGAGGACCTCACCGAGTACTTCGCCGACGTCGGTGTCCGCGTTCGCTATCTCCACTCGGACATCGACGCGCTCGAGCGGACCGCCATCATCCGGGATCTCCGGAGGGGCGAGTTCGATGTGCTCATCGGCATCAACCTCCTCCGCGAAGGTCTGGACATCCCCGAGGTCTCGCTCGTGGCGATCCTCGACGCGGACAAGGAAGGATTCCTCCGCAGCAGCGTGAGCCTCATCCAGACCATCGGCCGGGCGTCACGCAACATCAACGGGCGCGTGCTGATGTACGCCGACCAGGAGACCGACTCGATGCGGCGCGCGCTCGACGAGACGGCGCGACGGCGCGAGCTGCAGGAAGCGTGGAATCGCGACCACGGCATCACGCCCCATGGCGTGAAGAAGGCCATCCTCGACCTGAGCGAGGTGCTCTACCGGTCCGAGGGCGGCCTCTCCCTCCCGAAGGCCGCCGAGGACGAGCTGATGACCGCCGATGAGGTCACCCGGCTCACGAAGGAGTACTCGGCCGAGATGCACCGGGCCGCGGACGAGATGGAGTTCGAGCGCGCCGCCGAGCTCCGGGACAAGGTGCTCCTGCTCAAGGACATGGACCTCGGTCTCAAGCCGCCCTCACGCTCGCTCCTCGAGACAGGCGTGCAGCGCGAGGAAGGACCCGGCACCGCCGGAGGACGGCTCCGGGGACGGCGCAGGACCGCCAGCTCGGATCGAGCTCAGCCTCAGGCAGGGTGGAGGGCCGCGGGGCGGGGCAGGAAGCGGCGCTGATGCCGTCCTCGGCGCTCGAGGAGAAGCTGGAGCGGCTCCCCACCGCGCCCGGCGTCTACCTCATGAAGGACTCCCGCGGAGAGGTCATCTACGTCGGGAAGGCGGTGAACCTCCGCTCGCGGGTCCGCTCCTACTTCGGGCGGAGCAGCGACACCCGCGCCTTCATCCCCTTCCTCGAGTCGGTGCTCGCCGATCTCGACACCGTCGTGGTGAGCAACGAGAAGGAGGCGCTCCTCCTCGAGAACGAGCTCATCAAGCGGCACCAGCCGCGGTTCAACGTCCTGCTCAAGGACGACAAGAACTTCATCTGTCTGCGGCTCGACCCGGCCGGCGAGTGGCCGCGCCTCGAGGTCGTGCGCCGCTTCAAGCGCGACGGCGCGATGTACTTCGGCCCCTACGCGAGCGCGAGCAGCATCCGGGAGACCCTCCGCATCATCAATCGCTACTTCCAGCTGCGGACCTGCTCGGACCACGTGCTGCACCACCGGAAGCGGCCCTGTCTCCTCCATCAGATCGGCCGCTGCCCGGCGCCGTGCGTCTACGACGTCTCGCCCACGGAGTACGCCGAATCGGTGCGCGAGGTGGCGCTGTTCCTGGAAGGGAAGGGGAGTGAGCTCCTCGACGCGCTCCGGGCCCGGATGAAGGCCGCGGCGCAGGCGCTCCGCTTCGAGCAGGCCGCGCG
>DASXGF010000663.1:0-7142 GCA_036489275.1 Myxococcaceae bacterium
GCAAGCACCTCGCCGAGACGGGGCATCCCACTCCCGAGGCCGCGGCGAAGGCAGAGGCCGACCTGGCCGCGGCCGCCGCTCCACCGGCGCCGGCGCTCCCGGCGGTGGCGCCCGAGCTCATCTCGCACGGCCGGCGTGACCGGAAGGAGATCGCGCTCACCTTCGACGCCTGCTCCACCCGTGAGCCGAGCCGGTACGACGCGCGGGTCACCGCCGCGCTGCTCGCCGCGAACGCACCGGCGACGATCTTCCTCGGCGGGAGCTGGGCCAAGGAGGAGGTCGCCCAGGTGAAGGAGCTCGCCAGCCATCCGCAGTTCGAGCTGGGCAACCACACCTACACCCATCCGCATCTCCCGGCGCTGAAGGACGAATCGCGCATCCGCGCCGAGATCGTCCGCACCCAGGCCGAGGTGAAGGCACTGACCGGGCACACGCCTCGCCTGTTCCGCCCCCCTTACGGCGAATACGACCAGCGCGTGATCCGGATCGCCGGCGAGCTGGGTCTCGTCACCGTGGAGTACGACCTTCCGTCGGGGGACCCCGATGCGCATGCCACGAAGGAGCGGCTGGTCCAGTGGGTCCTGTCCCAGGCGAGGCCGGGGAGCATCGTGGTGATGCACATCAACCATCTGAAGTTCCACACCGCCGAGGCGCTGCCGGACATCATCGCCGGCCTCCGCGCGCGTGGCTTCACGCTGGTGACCGTGGGCCAGCTGATCAGCGCGTTGAATTCCGGCGCGCCGGCGGTGGGGGCGGCCCCCTGAGCGCAACGCTCGTCACGGGCGACGCGCGGGACGCCGAGGCTCTCGCGCGGGCGCTCGGCGGGCGACGTCCGTCCTTCCTCCTCACCGATCCGCCGTACTGCCTCCTCACCCGGAGGCGGAAGGGCGGCGACGCGCGAGAGCGCCGCGCGGGCCGGAAGATCGACCGCGACCCCATCCACCGCTTCGAGGACGTGCGGGCCTACCGCCGCTTCACCGCCGAGTGGCTGCCCGCGGCCGCGCGGTCCGTCGCCGAGGGCGGCACGCTGGCGATCTGGACCAACTTCCTCGGGAAGGCGCCCATCGTCGCCGTCGCGGCCGAGGCCGGCTTTCCGGTGCTCGCCGGCGAGTTCGTCTGGGCGAAGTTCACCACCGAGGGCGGCGGGAACGAGCGGCTGGCGCGCGTGTACGAGGTGGCGCTGGTGCTGCGGCGCGAGGCGCTTGCCCCGCTCGCCGCCGGAGACGCGGCCCGCCCGTGGTCGGTGGTGGCCGGCTACGACGAGGACGGCGAGGCCGCGCGCTGGGGCAGCCACCCGAACCACAAGCCGTTCGGGGTGCTGGAGCCGCTCCTCCGGACCTGGTCCCAGCCGGCAGAGCTCGTCCTCGACTGTTTCGCCGGGAGCGGGAGCATCCCCGCCGCGGCGGTGCGCCTCGGGCGCGAGGTGGCGTGCATCGAGCTCGACGCGGAGTGGGCGCAGCGGGTCAGCCGACGGTTGCAGCCAGAGGCCATTGCCCGTCCTCCGTAGCTTGTAGTAGCACGGACGACATCCGGTAGGAGGCTCCATGGCCCGCCTGCGGCTGTCGAAGGCTGAGACCCGCATCCTCGAGCAGTGCTGGAAGCTCGGGACCTGCTCGGTGCGGGAGATCCTGGAGAGCCTCCCGCCGGAGGAGCGCGTCGCCTACACCACGGTGCAGACCTTCGTGTATCGGCTGGAGCACAAGGGCGCGCTCCGGAAGGCGAAGAAGGTCGGCAACGCCCAGCTCTTCGAGCCCGCGATCGACCAGAGCGAGTTCCGGCACGGACTGGTGCGGGAGCTGCTCGAGCTGTTCGGCGGATCACCGCGGTTGCTGGTCTCCGGCCTTCTGGAGACGGGTTCGCTGTCCCTCAAGGATCTCAAGTCGCTCCAGAACGCGGCACGTGGCCGGCGGGCCGGCCGCGCTCAGCGCAGGTGACCCCGATGCCCCTCCCGATCATCCGTGGCTTCTACTTCCTCTCCATCCACTTGCTCTTCGCCTCCGGCGTCTGCCTCGTGGCCTGGATCCTCACCTCGCTCCGGCACGGGAGCGCCGCGACGAAGCACTGGATCTGGGTGGCGACCGCCCTGAACTTCGGGCTGCCGGTGGCGGCGCTGCTCGATTCGGTCTGCGCTCCACATCTGTCCTGGGCCAGACCCCTCAGGGTCATCGGTGCCGCGGTGGACGCCGCGTTCGGGAACGCCCGCGTGGCGGCGGTGCTGTGCGCCGTGTGGTCGGTGGGCGCCCTGCTGATGCTCGCCCGGCTCGGGGTGCGACTCCGCAGGGAGCGCGCGGCTCGTCCCGCGGTGTCCCGCGAGCGGTTCCGCTTCGACGGTGTTCCGGTGTGCGTCGAGGAGTCGCCGCGGGTCCCGGCGGTCCGCGGCTTCCTCCTTCCGCGGATCTGGCTTCCCAGCGGGATCGACCTCCTCCTCAGCCCTGCGGAGATGCGCGCGGTGCTGCTCCACGAGGCGACCCACGCGCGCCGCCGCGACAACCTGATCCGTCTCGTCCAGGAGCTGGTGCTCTGCGCGGTGTGGTTCCACCCCCTGGCCTGGTTGACCAGCGCGCGTGTGGCCCTCTACCGCGAGCTGTCCTGCGACGAGTCGGTCGTCGACCGCGCGCTCGGGCGGGACCTGGTGCAGGCGCTGGGAAAGCTCGCCCGGCCCGAGCGTGCCGGAGTCCTGGAGGCCACCGCCTCGTCGTTCCTGCCCGACCGGCTCGCCCTGCTGGACGGAGGCGGCACCGGCCGCTCGGCGCCGCTCGTGGACGTGGTGCTCACCGCGGCCTTCGCCGTCGTGCTGCTGCTGGCCGTGTACGAGACCATCTCCCACACCGCCTGCTGCTTCGTCCCGGTGACCTGAGCCGCCGATGATGCGCCCCGGACCGCTCCTTCTGGCTTGCTCGCTCCTCTCTGCCACGGTGGCGCTCGGTGCTCCCGGCGCCTCCCGGTCCGCGATTCCCCCGGCGCGGGGGGTGTCATTCACGGCGTCCGACGGGACGGTGCTGAAGGGCACCTACTTCTCCCCCGGCCGCGCCGGGCCGGGCGTGCTCCTGTTTCACCAGGGCAACCGGGACCGCAGGGCCTGGGCTCCCGCCGGCCGTGCGCTGGCGGTCGCGGGGATCCACGCGCTCAGCCTCGACCTCCGAGGATTCGGGGAGAGCGACGGAACGCGCTACTCGACGTTGGTGCCAGGGGAGATTTCCCGTGCCCGTGGACCCTGGCCGGAGGACATCGAGCTGGCGTGGAGGTTCCTCGTCTCGCAGGCCCAGGTCGACGGGCGGCGCCTCGGGCTCGCGGGCGCCGGATTCATCGGAGTGGACAACGCCGTGCAGACCGCGCGTCGTCATCCCGACGCGGTGCGGTCGCTGGTCCTGCTCTCGGGTGAGACCTTCCTCCCCGGCCTGCGGTTCCTGAGGCAGGCCGTGGACCTTCCGGCGCTCTGCGTGGTCTCCGACGACGACGAGTACCCGCCGACGCTCGAGGCGATGGAGCTGCTGTACCAGGCGCTGGGTAGCCCGGCGAAGGTGCTGGTCCACTACCCGGGGAAGAAGGCGCCCTGGCTGGGGCACGAGCTCGGCGACAACGGGAAGGTCCCTGGCACCGGAGGTCACGGGACCGATCTCTTCAAGCGGCGCGCCGAGCTTCCCGGGGCGATCGTCGACTGGTTCGTGACCACCCTGATCACCACCCCCGGGCGAGCGCCGCCCGACACGCTGGGCTCTTGGGCGACCTTGCGAGAGATCGACACAGCCGGCGGCGTCGCGCGTGTCCGGGAGCAGCTCACCGTGGCCCGGAGGACGGACCCGGCCGCACAGCTCTTCCCCGAGGTCGCCATGGGCATCATCGGCAACGACCACCTCCGGGCGAACGAGCCGGTCGTGGCGGCGGAGATCGCCGAGCTCAACCTCCTCGCCTATCCGGACTCGGCGGACGTGCATTCGGACCTGGCCGACGCGTACCTCGCGAGCGGACGGCTGGATCTGGCACGGCAGCATGCGGAGACGACGCTGTCGCTCCTCGACGCCCACACCACTCCGGCCTCGTCCTGGTCGGACGCCGAGCCGCGCCGCGCGTTGATCCGGGACGGCGCCCGGCATGTCCTCGCCACCCTGAGCGCCCCCGGCGGAGGGGCACGCGCCTCCTCCCCGGACGCAGGTCAGCCCCCCGCCTCCTCCGCTCCGCCCACGCTCGCCGCCGCGCTCGATCGGGAGGTCCGCCGGGTCGAGGAGCAGGTCATCGCAGCCGCGGAGGCGATGCCCGAGGACCGGTTCGACTTCTCTCCGGAGCAGCTGAAGATTCCGGGGGCGGC
The DNA here is from genome assembly GCA_036489275.1 of Myxococcaceae bacterium. GTDB lineage: Bacteria > Myxococcota > Myxococcia > Myxococcales > Myxococcaceae > RPRB01. The sequence goes on from DASXGF010000663.1 coordinate 4,307, forward strand.
GTACCAGGGAGTGCGTCCCTTCGCGGTCCAGGTGAAGCACGTCGCCACCTCCAACTACTTCCTCTGGTCACCGCTGACCGGCGAGAAGCTGCCCGAAGGGCTGAAGGACGGAGAGGGTCCGCCCGGGATGCGGTCGAAGGCGGAGATCCTCGAGTTCCTGCGCCACTCGTTCGCGCTCGGTCACCGTGCGGTGGCGACGCTGACCCCGGAGAACATGCTGCAGCCCGCAGGCCGCGACTCGACCCGCCTGCAGCGAGCCACCTTCGCCGTGGCCCACGCCTTCGACCACTACGGGCAGATGGTCGAGTACCTCAGGATGAACGGGATCGTCCCCCCGGCAACCCGCGCCCGGTCGCGCTGAGCGCGCGTTGAAGGTGCCAGACACCTTCAATGCGGGCGGCTGCCTCGGTTTCAGGCCTAAGACTCTGGATCTTCTGAGTTTTTCGGCCGGAAATACGGGCACTCACGGACGGGCTGGCGCGGATATTTCTCGGGCACCAGCGGGCACAGGATGAAGGTGCTCCGGTCGGTCCGGACGTACCGCGGCGGGGCCGCGCAGCGGTGACAGAGGCTGTCCGGAAAGGGAAGGGGAGCCGGAGGCTCGCTCACGGCTCCCCTTCAAGCACGCCCGGCGGGCCGGGCGGAACGTCGCGACCTAGATCTTGAAGCCGAAGGTCAGGGCGATGACGTGCGCCGTCACGTTGTAGTCGTACTGGTACTTGGGGTTGGGATACGTGCTGGTCGCGCCCAGGAACTTGATGAACTGGTACGCCAGCTCGATCCGGAAGGCGCCGAAGCGGTAGGTCCCGCCGATGCCGACGTTGATGCGGTCGGTGTCCGGGATGTCCGGCAGCAGCGTGAACGTCGGGCTCGGGGTCTTGTCGTAGAGGATTCCGGCCCGCAGCTGGATGTGCTCGTTCAGCGTGTACTCGGCGCCGATCCGGTAGTTCCAGGTGTGACTCCAGTTCTTCGCCTCGTAGGTATTGAGCTGCGGGTCCTGGAACTTGATGTCGATGGCCTGGAACTGCTGCCAGGCGAAGTAGTTGAAGTCCACGTCGATGACCAGCTCGGGAATCGGCCGGACCGCGAAGCCGAAGCCGATGTTGTCCGGCAGCTTGAGCTTGGTGGTCGCCGTTTGGTCCTTGAACGTCCCGGCATACGGCGGCGGGACGTTGTCGAAGTGTGCCTGCCCCGAGAAGTTGAGGTTCACCGAGCTGCGGTAGGTCGCGCCGAGGGTCAGGATCTTCGGCACCGCCTCGTACTGGATGCCGACGTTGCCGCCGACGCCCCACGCGCCGGCCCCGAGGTCGACTCCCACGTATCCGTTGTCGAGGAGGTTGATGTCCTTGGTGAGCTCGACCGTCGCCCGGACGATCTGGATCCCGCCGCCGATCCGGAACGGGCCGCTGTTGGGACGCCAGGCAACGGTGGGGTTGATGTTGTAGATCTTGAGGTCGGCCTTCTTGACGATCTCCCGGCCTTCCCAGGTCGGGTCCCATTCCACCTTGAGGCCGAACGGCGTCATGATTCCGAGGCCCACTGTCCACTCGTCACTGATGCCCCAGGTCGCGTAGAGGTGAACCGGGGTGATGATGTTCGAGACGCCGTTGAGCTCCTTGCCCGCGGGGTTCTTCACCGTGAAGGCGGGGATGATCGGCGCGGTTCCGAGCTCGAACTCGAGTCCCTGCCCCTGAGCGATGCCCGCCGGGTTGAAGTAGATGCCCGACGCGTCGTCCACCACGCCGATCATCGATCCAGCCATGCCCACGGCACGGGCGGACTGGAGGTCGACGGCGATGCCCGCCGCTCGAGCGGAACCCCCGGCCACCGCGGCCAGGCCCATCACTGCGAACATGAGCTTCTTCATGTGCATGTGCCTTTCCTGGTGTCCAAGGGTCAGAACGGCGCGGCGCCGGAGATGAAGTTGGCGATTTCGGCCTGCGCGGCGGCCGCATCGGGCCCGACGAGCAGGAAGCCGTGATTGGCCGTCGACACCCACTGCTTGGCCCAGAAGTTCGGGGTCGCGCCGGGCGTCACCAGGACCCCAGTGGCGGTGGGATCGGCGAGGACTGACTGGATGAGATCCACCGTCGTTGGGTTCGGCACGACCTGGTCATTGAGAACCCACTGGATGAACCCACGCCGCGTGCTGCCGCCGTTCCCGAGTCCGTTCCCCAGCCCGGTGTCCTTGACGAGGTAGGGCCCGGCGTTCAGAGGATCGGCCGGATCGACAATCCACTGCACGATCCCCAGGAAGGTGTCGTAGCTCGGCGAGTTGAGCGGGACCCCCTGGGCGGCCAGCCCGGCCTGGAAGGCGTTCTTGAGCGCCATGAGCCCCGGGTGCTGTGAGGTCAGGATGATGTTGGTGAGGCCTCCGCCAGGAACGTTGAGCGCCGAGTTCCTCACTTCCGGCGCCACGCAGGAATAGAGGCTGCCAAGGATGCCCCCGAGGCTCTGGCCGGCGTAGCTGAGCTTAGTCGGGTCGAGGGTGATGCCTCCTGCCTGCTGCCCGAGGCTTCCGGCCCCGGCAGTGGAGGCGACCTTGGCCAGCTGCGCGCTGCTGATGACCTGCTGGCGGAAGCTGTCGCGGGTGGCGAAGAAGTTGGCTGGGTTGATGAGGTTCCAGCCGTTGACCGGAATGTTCACCCCCGGGGCGGGCGTGAACACCGAGGCAAAGCTCCCGTTCTCGCAAAAGCCGTCGGATGCGCAGTGGCCCTGGTTATTGAGAATGCAGACCTTGTCCTGGTCCGGCAGGCCAGATCCGGACGGAGCGCAGGCCATCGCTCCGCTGCGGTTGTTCGCCTGGCAGCGCCCGGCCGAGTTGCAGCTCTGGGTG
>DASXGF010000696.1:0-2275 GCA_036489275.1 Myxococcaceae bacterium
CGCTGGCGGAGGTGCAGCGGCGGCTGGAGCGGACCCGCGTCGAGGTCTTCGAGCTCAATGCGCCGGGACGGAACCACGGGATCCTGGTGGGCAGCCGTGGGTGGGGGGCGCGCTCGAGTTGAACGGCAGGCCGGCCTGCACGCGGGGTCGAGTCACAAAGCCCTGCAGCCTGGCCCGTACTGGACGGCGTGGGGACCGGCGCGCGGCGCCGCGCCACGCTCCCTCGGCCTGCGCGATCGTCGGCGCTCCTGAGCGTTCGCCTCGATTCTCGAAGCCCAGAGCACGGGGGGAGTGCCACTCAGCGACCGCCTCACACCATGGCGGTTTCCCAAGACGCGTATCCGGAACATTTTGGAACGGTCCGCGGGGGAGGGAGGCTGCACAACCCCGGAGACCGTTCCATCTGGTTTAGGAAGTCCGCGCGGCCGGAACCATGACTCAGATGTACTGGGCGATGCTCCGCGGGTGGGCGAGCTTGTACCGCCGATACGCGTTGCAGGCCGGCACCAGCACCGCGATGACCACCGCCGACGAGAGATAGGTCGCCCCGAGCCCCTCGGTTCCGTGCATGTGCAGCACCCGTGCTCCCACGGCGAGCAGGTGCGCGTGGAGCAGGTAGAAGAAGAACGCGCTCTGCCCCAGCGGCCGGAGCACCGCGTCCGCCCACGCCGGCGGTCGCCACACGAGGAACCCTGCCAGCAGCAGCCACCCGATCCCCAGCTCCAGCCCGTCGTAAGCCACCGACGGCGGGTACTTGGACATGTGCAGCCACTGCACCAGCGACCCGTTCTCGCGAAGGAGGTCCATGTTCCCCCAGCCGTTCACGCCCCGGACCACGCCGAAGACCGCGAGCGCGACGACGCCGGCGAGCGCGATCCGCCCGGGGAAGCGCGCCGGGTCCGACCGCGCCACCTCCGACGCTCCCCACCCCATCATCATGATCGCCAGCCAGGGAAGCAGCGGGTACCCGACCAGGAACGGCTTCGCCGGACCCGCGGCCACCAGGAGCGTCCCCACGTACCGGACGGCCCCGGTGGTCTCCCCGACCAGCGCGCGCAGCGGTTCGCAGGCGACGGCCAGCACCACCCCGCCCACGCCGATCCACAGCGCGGGCAGCCGGCGCAGGAAGGCCATCACCACGAAGCTCATCCCGATTGCGTAAAGGACTTGCAGGACGATCGACCCGTCCGGCAGCCGGAAGACGAGCCGCATCCAGAGCGGGTCGAGCGCGGCGATGATCAGCCCGCGAATCACGATGAACCGGGTGACGCTCGCTTCCGACTCGCCCTGCTCCAGGCGCCGCCGCACGCTCAGCTGGAGCACGTAGCCGGCGAGGAACACGAAGGTCGGCGCGCAGAGGTGGGTGATCCACCGGGTGAGGAACTGGTCTGTTGGTAGCGGCGTGCCCGGCGCGTAGAGGAAGGTCGCGTCGGTGAACAGCCGCCCGCCGTTGAACTCGCCCGAGGCGTGGTCGATGGTCATCAGCACCATCACCAGCCCGCGGAGCCAGTCGAAGGGGAGCTGCCGGCCCGACGCGGCAGGGACGGCCACCGGCGGCGCAACGGTGGTCGGAGGCGGAGCGACGGCGAGCGGCGGAGCCCTCAAGCGAACCTCCGAGAAGGACGCAGATGAGTGCTCTCCTCGAGCGCCGCTCACCAGCACACGTACCGAGCGCCCCGGAGGGCACAGGCGGCGCAACATCGGCCAACTGCCGGAGCGCTCAGAACATGTGCCGGCGCATCGCGATGCTCGTCAGCAACCCCAGCGAGAGCAGGACGCTCAGCATCGACGAGCCGCCGTAGCTCATCAGCGGCAGCGTGATGCCCGTCACCGGGAGCAGCCCCACCACCATCCCGATGTTCTCGAACACCTGCCAGAAGATCATCGCCGCCACGCCCACCGCCACGAACGCCCCGAAGCGGTCGCGCGCCTGCATCGCCACCCCCAGGGCGAAGGCGAAGATCAGCCCGTACAGCCCGAGCAGCAGCAGCGAGGCCAGGAAGCCGTGCTCCTCCGCCCACACCGAGAAGATGAAGTCGGTGTGCTGTTCGGGGAGGAAGAAGAGCCCGGTCTGGGTCCCCTGCCGCCATCCCTTTCCGAGGAGTCCGCCGGAGCCGACGGCGATCTTCGACTGGGCCGCGTGGTAGCCCGAGCCCTTGAGGTCGGAATCGGGAGAGAGCCACCCGGCGATGCGCTGGCTCTGGTGACGCTTCAGCACCTGGCGAATGACGGTCAGGTGCCCGTCCGACGGGTCGCGGACGTAGTCGTTCCAGAT
>DASXGF010000706.1:0-14239 GCA_036489275.1 Myxococcaceae bacterium
CCCACCAGGTGAGGACCTCGACCTCGAGACGCCCCGCCTTGACCATCGGATCCTCCTGCGCCAGGCGGCGGGCCTCCTCGAGGCTCACCCGGTAGAGGCACATCCCGCGCATCCGCGGGTCCGCCTGGTCGTCGAACGGTCCGGCCACCACCATCTTCCCGGCCCGGGCCATCGCCTGGAGGTGGCCGATGTGCTGACGCTGCAACGCCTCGAGGTCAGCCACCTTGGGACCGCCGTTCGCCGGCCGTCGGAGGAGTACCAGGCTGTAGCGCTCCATCGCCGCGGGCGGGTCCGCCCCCGCATCGTGACCTCCGGCCCCGGCCGCGAGCACCATGGAGAGGGCGACTCCCCACCACGCCTGTGGATTCATCCCGTGTCCTCCGGCCTGGGTTCCAGCACACATCCTCCGTCCTCCGCACCCTCCATCCGCAGCCTCCGGTTGGCGGGGTTGACCAGGTCGGGTCGGTTTGTTGCGGAGGGTGGTGGGGGCTACGGTCCCGGCGCGGGAGGGTTCTTCGATGGGACGTGGCTGGCTGCTGGCAGCGGCGCTCGCCGTGGGGTGCGCGACCACCCCGGCGGTGACCCCGACGTTCACCTACGCGCCCCCGGCCGGGACGCGCTTCGTGCGCACGGTGAAGCTGGTGAGCGAGACCAGCCTCGTCGGGAGCCCCTACAGGCAACGGGAGGAGCAGGAGTTCGTCTGGAACGTGTCCTTCGCCCGTGAGGGGGACCTCACGGTGGTGACCCACCAGCTGCAGCGCGTGACCCTCCGGATCAACGGCGCCGACCTGCTGGACGGAGAGCGCGTTCCGGGGAGCGGCGTCACGGTGGATCTGCTCGTGAGCCCGGAGCCCCGGGTCGTCGGGGTGCGAGGCGCCGAGCGCGCCGCGGAGGCGCTCGCCGGGCTCGTCGCCGCCGGCAACGAGCGCGCCGCCGCGATGTTCGGCTCCGATCAGGTGAAGGAGATCGCCGTGGCCCGCTTCGAGATGGTGATCCGCGACGTCGTCGGCCATCCGACCGCTCCGGGCTCGACCTGGCCGGTCGTGGACACGGACAACGTGATCTTGAAGAAGGTCATGACCGTCGACCGCCTCGAGCCCTGCGGCGCGGCACGCTGCGCCCGCGTGAGCGCGCAGTACGAGGTCAACCCGCAGGCCGCGGCGCGACGAGCGATGCGCTCGGCGGCGGCGTTCCTCGCACGCAACGGCGTGAATCCCGCGCAGGCCGAGGTCGTCGACGCGAACATGGACTACCGCGACGAGCTGCTGCTGGAGCCGAGCACGCTGGTGGACCACTCGGCGACCTTCTCCCAGATCGCCCGGGTGACCTTCGCCGGTTCCAACGGGAACCCGATCCCGGTCGAGTTTCGCACCGCGCTGGAGCAGAGCTCGAGCTTCCCCTGACCGGAGGCCGTCAGGGGTCGCGCCGGTAGCAGATGTCGCCGGTGCCACCGTAGATGCAGAGGCGGTCCTTCCACGTCCGGCCGTCCTTGCTGTCCTGCTCGAGGCGAAACACTCCCGGCTCCGGCGCGCGGCCGTCCGGGCTGAGAGTCAGGTTCTGGCCCTTGACCGTCCAGGCGCCGTCCCCGCGGAAGCCAGTCGTCGTGAACACGACCTCGGTGGGCGAGACGCGTGACACGTTCCCGACGGCGGAACCGCTCGCATAGCGCCCGTTCGTCGTGAGCGTGTAGCGGAGGAGCACGCGGGCGCCGGTGGCGGTCCAGCTGCCGGCCAGCTTCGTCTTCCACTCCGCGTCGGACATGGACGGCTTCACGCCCTTGAACCGCAGGCTGTTGAAGAACGGCGGCCACTCGCTGGGGAACGCCTCGCCGAAGCACTGGCTCACCAGCGGTCGCTTCGAGGTGGTGAAGATCGTCGCCACCTGGTCGCCGACCCCGGCCACGAAGACGAAGAGGCCCGGGCCGCCCTCGCCCATCGGGCCGGGCGTCTTCTGGATGCTTGCGTAGGACCAGCCGAGGGGCGACGTCCCACGGACGAGCTGCGGCTCCTCCTCGGGGTAGCCGTGCATCGGGTCTCCCCGGAAGAGCCCCTGGTACGCCGCCATCGCGTCGCGGAGCAGATCGCCGCTGCCGCGCCGCATGGGGAGGATGCCCAGCTCGCACTTCTCGCCGGTGTTCGGGTAGGGCGACGAGACGTAGACCACCGCGTCGGCGCGGGTCGTCCGGGCCCAGCCCCGTGGCGGGGTGAAGGAGACGCCGGCCGCCTCGGCGCTGCCGCCGGCGGGCGCACTCGTCGCCGAATCCACCACCCCGGACCCGGCAGGCGCGGGCGCCATCGCCGTGGAAGCGCCCCCGGGCGGAACGAGGTCCAGGTCCTTGAAGAAGGCGTCCACCTCGCCGTCGTGCTCCTGGCCCAGCAGGTGGACCACGACGTTCATCGTCCGCCCGTGGCCGGTGGCCGAGACGAGCAGCGCACGCCAGGTCGCCCCGGCCTTCTGGTACGGCGCCACCCCGGTGACCGCGGTCCAGCCGTCGGGCGTGGTCTCGGCGCGGGTGGAGGCGGGCGCGAGGCCCGGCAGCGGTCCGGCGATCAGCTTCTGCCAGGCCACCCGGAAGGCGTCCTCGGGAGAGCCGCGCGCCGGCTCGCTGGCGAAGAGGAAGAGCTGCGCTCCGCTCCCGCGAGTCGGCGGGGCCTGCAGCGTGACCAGCCGCGGAGAGCTCGACCTCTGCCAGCGGGGCGGCACGGTGAAGCGCGCGATGTCGAAGGCCTCCTTCGCGATCGCCGACGTGACCGGCAGCACCGCGACCACCACGACGAGGAGTCGTCTCATCGGCCCTCCGCTCGTCCGGAGCCTGCCACACGGCGCTACCCTCCTCCATGACAAGAAGCTCGGGCTCCCGACCGGACGAGGCTAGACTTCTCCGCCGCGTGCGCCGCGAGGACCGTCTTCCGCTCTTCCTGCTCGGGGCCAACCTGGTCGCCCTGGCCGTCTCCGGAATCGCGCCGAAGGACCGACTGACTTGGTGGTTGGAGGTGGCGCCGTTCCTGATCGCGCTGCCGATCCTCCTGGTCACGTACCGGAGGTTCCGGTTCACCGATCTGGTCTACGTGCTCATCGCCATCCACGCCTGCGTGCTCTTCCTCGGGGGCCACCACACCTACGCCGAGGTGCCGCTCGGCTCCTGGGCGCAGCGGGTGTTCGGCCTGGCGCGGAACGACTACGACCGGGTGGGCCACTTCTTCCAGGGCTTCGTCCCTGCGCTGGTGACCCGCGAGGTGCTTCTCCGGAGGACGCCGCTGCGCCGGGGCGGCTGGCTCACCTTCCTGGTGCTCTCGGTGTGCCTCGCCATCAGCGCCCTCTACGAGCTCGTGGAATGGGGCGCCGCGGTGACGCTGCACCAGGGGGCGGAGGCATTCCTCGGCACCCAGGGCGATCCGTGGGACACGCAGGAGGACATGGCGACCTGTCTGGTCGGAGCCATCGCCAGTCTCGTCCTCCTCTCCCGGTGGCACGACCGGCAGCTCGCGGCGCTCGGCGTGAACCCAGAGGCCGTCGCGCCGAGCGTCGCCGCCTCCCCGGGGTGAGCGCGACTCGCCGCGCCGGAGGTCCGGTCCGCTGCACCCGTTCAGCGAGCGGTCGTCACTGGCCGGCGAGCCGCGCACCGGTGTCCTCGCCCCGGCGGGTACCGTCCGCCGTCCATGACCTCCCTGCATTCCCGACCCATCCACCACGGGAGGACCGGACGCCCGCGCGCGGCCCTGGCCGGCGTCGTGGCCCTCGCCCTTCCGCTGCTCGCCTGCGCCACCGCGCCGGCCGCGACGGAGGCCGTGGCGCCGGGAGCCCGCGGGCTTCCGCTCACCTCGTCCGAGAGCCTGACTCTGGTCGGAGCGCGCGCCGAGCCCACCAGCCACTCAGGACGGAGCGGGATTCAGCTCCAGCCGCTCGATCAGGTGGGGCCCGACGACGTCATGCTGGCCATCGTCCAGGGCCCGGAGTTCCGCGACGGCGAGATCGACGTCGAGGTGTCCGGGGCTCCCCACCCCGGCGCGCCGCCGGACATGCGCGGCTTCATCGGCGTGTCGTTCCACGTCTCGCCGGACGGCTCGCGCTCCGAGGACGTGTACCTCCGTCCCGACAACGGCCGCGCCGATGACCAGCTCCGCCGCAACCACTCGGTCCAGTACCAGGCCATCCCCGGCTGGGGCTGGAAGCGGCTGCGGGACGAGACTCCGGGCGTCTACGAGTCGTACGCAGATCTCCAGCCGGGCGTCTGGACGCGGATGCGGGTGAAGGTCTCCGGTACCCGGGCCGAGCTCTACGTGAATGGCGCGGAGCAGCCGACGCTCATCGTGCGGGACCTCAAGCACGGCGCGATCGGCGGCGGCATCGCGCTCTGGGCGCACCGGACGACGGTGGCCTACTTCCGCAATCTCGTCGTCACGCCACGCTGACGGTCGCCCGCGGTCTCGTCGGACCCGGCAAGCCCCTTCCTCTGCGGGAGACGCAATCGGACTGCGCCGTGGCCACGCGCTAGGCTCCGTCGCCGGACGATCCAGCGACCGCACCGAGGGAGGACGGGCGTGGCGGAGTGGACTCCAGCGCTGTTCCTCGACCCCAGGAGCAAGGATCCGGTCTACCTCCAGATCGCCCACGCGCTGATGAAGGAGATCCACCGCGGGCGCTTCCGTCCCGGTGACTCCCTCCCCGGCTACCGCACGCTGGCCGAGCAGCTGGGGGTGAGCCGCAACACCGTGATGTCGGCGTACCACGAGCTCCAGGTCGAGGGCTGGGTGGTCTCGGCGCCGGGCGAGGGCAGCGCCGTCGCGCGGCGGCTCCCCGCGCACCTGCCGGCACGCCTGCAGTCGCGGAACGAGGTGCCGCGCGCGCCCGACGGCATCGGATTCGCGCTCGGACCCGAGCCGGCTCCGCCCACGGCCGGCGGCCACCGCGGCCTCCTCGAGGTGGCCAGCGGCGTGCCGGATCCGCGGCTGGTCCCCGGCGCCGCCCTGGCGCGCGCTTACCGGCGGGCCCTCCTCCGCAGTCGCGGCGGTCCGGAGAGCGGCGATCCCCAGGGCCACCTCCAGCTGCGCGAGGCGCTGTCGCGGATGCTGAGCAATACCCGCGCGATCTCGGCCGGGCCGGACCGCATCCTCGTGACCCGCGGCAGCCAGATGGCGCTGGTGCTGATGGCCCAGGCGCTGGTCTCCCCCGGCGACACGGTGGCGGTGGAAGCGCTCGGCGCCCGGCGCGCCTGGGACGCCTTCGTCCGCGCGGGGGCGCGCTGTCTTCCGGTCTCCATCGACGAGGCCGGGCTGCGGATCGACGCGCTCGAGGCGCTGCTCGGCGAGACGCCGCTCCGCGCGGTGTTCGTCACGCCGCAGCGCCAGTACCCGACGCTCGCGGTGCTCTCCGCCGAGCGCCGGGCGAGGCTTCTGGAGCTGGCCGGCTCGCACCGGTTCGCGGTCATCGAGATGGATCCCGACTCGGAGTTCCACTTCGACGGCCGCCCCCAGGCGCCGCTGGCGAGCAAGGATCCGGCCCAGGTGGTGGTGCACGTCGGAACGCTCTCCAAGATCTTCAGCCCCGACCTGCGGCTCGGCTTCGTGGTGGGCCCCGGGCCGCTGCTCTCCCGGATGAACGCGCTCCGGGCCACCTACGACCGGCACGGGGACCCGATCCTCGAGCGGGCGATGGCCGAGCTGATGGAGGACGGCGAGCTGCAGCGGCACCTCAACCGGATGGACAAGGTGTACCGGAGCCGGCGCGATGCCCTCTGCGCGGGGCTGGCCGAGGCGCTCCCCGGGGTCCTCCGCGTCGCCGCGCCGCCGGGAGGCCTGGCCGTCTGGGCCCAGGCGGACGGCACGGTCGACGTCGACGCCTGGGCCGCGCGGGCGCTCGAGCGTGGCGTGTCCTTCCTGCCGGGGCGCCGGTTCTCCTTCGACGGCAGCCCGGTCGCGGGCCTTCGCCTCGGGTTCTCCAACTACCCGGAGCCCGAGCTTCAGGAGGTGGCGCGGCGAATGCGCTCGGCGCTCGAGGACCTCCGGTGAGCGAGCGCCTCGCGCCGCTGGAGGATCAGATCGAGCTCCGCGGGCTGCTCGGCACGGGCGGCATGGGCGAGGTCCACCGCGGCTGGGACCGGCGGCTGGAGCGCGCGGTCGCGGTGAAGCTGGTGCGGAGCCAGGACGCCCGCGATGCCGAGCGGGTGCTGCTCGAGGCGCGGCTCCAGGCGCGAGTGGAGCATCCCCACGTGGTCAAGGTGCACGGGGTCGGCTCGCTGCAGGGCCGCCCCTGCATCGTCTTCCAGCTGGTGGAGGGCAAGACGCTCTCCGAGCTCGCGCCGCAGCTGTCCATCACCCAGCGGGTGGAGCTGGTCCGTCAGGCGGGGCTGGGCCTCCACGCCGCGCACCTCCAGGGCCTCGTGCACCGCGACGTGAAGCCGGCGAACGTGCTGGTGGAGCAGTCTCGCGACGCGGGCCCGACGGCGCTGCTCACCGACTTCGGCCTCGCCCGGGGAGAGGAGGCCGGCGTGTCGCGGAGCGGGCTCCCGGCCGGGACCCTGGACTACATGAGCCCGGAGCAGCTCGTCGCCCCCGGCCCGCCCGACTTCCGCTCCGACGTCTACGCGCTCGGGGCGACCCTCTACTCGGTCCTCGCCGGTCGTCCTCCGTTCCGCCGCTCGCTCTCCACCAGCACCCCCAGCACCGAGGCCGAGCCGCAGATGGACCTCCTCCGCCGGATCCTCGAGGAGGATCCCGAGCCGCTGACCCGCGTCGTGCCCGGACTCTCCAGAGATCTCGCGACCATCGCCGCCCGGGCGATGGAGAAGGATCCGACCGCCCGCTACCCCAGCGCCGAGGCCCTCGCCGAGGATCTCGGGCGCGTGCAGCGCGGGGAGCCGATCCGCGCCCGCCCTGCGTCGCTGCTCGAGCGCGCGCTGAAGTGGTCCCGGAGGAACACCGCGCTGGCCCGCGCGGCGGCGGTCGTCGTCCTGACCCTCCTCCTCGCCGCGGGCTGGACCTGGTGGCACCAGCGCCGGTCCGACCGCGCGGCGGTGGAGGCGGCCCGGCTCGGAGCGCTTGGCGAGGCGCTCGAGGCCCAGCTGCGGATGGAGCACCTCGGGCCGCCGCACGATCTCCGGCCGGCGCTGGCCAGCATTCGCCGGGAGGCGGACCGGCTGCGTCCGCTGGCAGCGAGCGGCGATGGCGCGGCGAACGCGACCCTGGGCAAGGCGCTGCAACTGACCGGAGATCCCGAAGGAGCGCGCGCGGCGTACGAGCGCGCCTGGACCGGCGGCTTCCGGACTCCCCGCCTCGCCGAGGGGCTCGGCGAGGTGCTCGGAGAGCTGTACCACCGGCGGTACGAGCGCGCCCGGGAGACGCTGACCCCCGAGGCGCGAGAGCCGGTGTTCACCCGGATCCGCGCGGAGCTCGCCGAGCCCGCCAGGGCCTACCTGGCCCAGGGCGAGTCCTCGGGCTGGCGGGCGGGTGAGCTCGCCGCCCGGAGGGCGATGGTGGAGCGCAACTTCCCGGAGGCGCGGACGCGAGCAGCCGAGGCCGGGGCCGCCGCGCCGGACCGGTACGAGGCCACCCTCCTCGCCGCGGATGCCTGGGCCGGTGAGGCCAGGGACCTCAACTACGCGCGCAAGTACGAGCAGGCGGAGCCGGCGCTCGACGCCGCCGCGGCCTTGCTCGACCGCGCCGCGCAATGGGGCCGGAGCGATCCGGCGATCTCGCTGGCCCAGGCGGAAGTCCATACCGTCCGGGCGAACGGCCGGGTCCTCCGAGGCCAGTCGCCGGATCCCGACATCAAGTCCGCGCTCACCGCCCTCGACGAGGCCAGCGGGCTCGACCCGGACGACCCCGCTCCGTTCGTCGCCCGCGGCTTCGCTCTGATCATGCGCGGGCAGTTCCAGTTCATGGCCGACCGGTCGAAGGTGGAGAGGACCATCGAGGACGCGATCGGATCCTACCGGCGTGCCGTGGAGCTGGGAGCGAACGACGTCCGGACGCTGTCGTTGCTGGGGCAGGGCCTGTACTACCGCGCGTTCTGGGCCAACGAGCAGGGTCAACCCTCGCTCGAGCCCGTCCGCGAGGGGCTGGCGATGCTTTCTCGTGCCGAGACGCTCGCTCCCGAGGACTCGGGCGTGCCATTCGTCCTCACCCTCCTCCACGCCACAGAGGCCGACGCCCTCCAGCACGAGGGAAAGTCGCCCGCCCCGGCGCGGCGAGCGGCCATCGAGGCAGGAGAGCGCGCGCTCCGGATGAACGCCCACCGGGGAAATCTCGTTCGTCCCATCGTCGCGCAGCAGCGCATGTTCCTGGGGAAGGACGCCTGGCTCGGCGGAGAGGATCCTCGCCCCCACTTCGCGGCGGGGTGGGCGGCGTTCGAGGAGGCGACGAAGATCATGGGGCACCCGGCGGCCCTCGCGCAGTTCGGAAACGCGGTCGACGCCGAGGCCGGAATCCTCTTCGCGCTGGGCGAGGACCCGTGTCCCAAGCTGGAGAGCCTCGTGACCCGGATGGACGACGCCCTGAAGAAGGCACCGGGCCTCGCGATGGTGGAGGGGATCGAGGCCGAGTTGCTCGCCGACGAGGCGTTCTACCTCAGCGGGCGCGGCGGGGACCCGACCCCGATCCTCGTGCGAGGTGTCCCCATGCTGGAGCGCGCCGAAAAGGTTGCCCCGCAGGACGTGAACGTGATCGTCGCCCGTGCCCTGACCTGGGTGGCCGAGGCGCGCTGGCGCTCGTCGAAGGGCTCGGATCCGACGCCGCTCCTCGACCGCGCGGAGAAGCACATCGCGACCCTCGGTCCGCGAACGAGCGAGGACGCGCCCCAGGAATATCTCGCCCGCATCGCGCTCGAGCGAGCGCGCTGGCTCGCCCGGAACGGGAAGCCGCCCTCCCCCGCGGCGGCGGACGGTCTCCCCAGGGTGAAGAAGGCGCTCGAGGCACGACCCGGGGATCCCGATCTGTGGGTGCTCGAGGCGCAGCTGGAGGCTCTCGGCGGCAACGCTCCCTCCGCGCGCGCGAGCCTGCAGCGCGCCTGGGCCATCAACCCACTCGTCCGGGGTGGGCCGGACTCCCACGCGGCCGAGGCCCTGCTCGCAACCCGCTGAATCTCCCGGGAGGTTTTCACCTTCCGGGGTGGCCCAGCCGCTATCTCCGAAGCGCACCTGCCGGCGTCGCCCCTCGCCTTCCAGGCTTCCTCATCAGGAGGAGCACAATGGATGCGCGACGACTGACGGGACTGATTCTGGGAGCCGGGTTGATGGTGCTCGGCGCCTGCGGCGGCGGAAATGGCGGGGGCGGAGGAGGCCCAGACGCAGGCAACCAGAACGTCTGCACCATCGAGGGGGTCTCGCTCACCGCATTGGTGACGAACGTCTCTCCGGGCACCGAGGTGGACCTCGGCGCCAACGTGAAGCAGGGACCGAACGCGGTCGGCTGCGACGGAGGCGTGACCTGGGCGAGCAACCCCACGGGGGCGATCACCGGGACCCAGCCAACGGCGGCCAAGTTCCAGACCTCGACTCCGGGGACGTACACGGTGACCGCGACCAGCGTCGACGACCACACCAAGGTGGGCTCGGTGCAGATCACGGTCCGGCAACCGAGCACCTGTGGCACCCCGAACGGCACCATGGTGACCCACTCGGGGAACATCACCGCCGACGAGACCTGGGCCGGGAACGGCGTCACCCACTCGGTGACCTCGAGCGTGCGCATCAAGCCGGGCGCCACCGTGACCGTCCAGGCGTGCGCCATCGTTGCCGTCGCCCCTGGACAGGAGATCGGAGTCGAGGGTGACACGACGGGCAACGTCCCGGCGAAGCTCGTGGCCGCAGGGACCGACGTCGACCACTTCGTCACCTTCACCTCCACGGCGCAGGGACAGACCTGGGCCGGGATCCGCGGCTACAACGTCCAGTCACTGGTCGAGATGCACTGGTCGGGGGTGCTCTACGCGGGATACGGCGCGGCCTACCGGAACTCGGCGATCGTGATGGCCGGCCCGGGCCTGAACCAGCCGCCGGTCGGCGTGCTCACCGCGGACCAGCTGGTGATCGGCAACCCGGTCGGGGGCGGCCTGCTCCTGGACGGCATGGCCGCGTTCACGCCGCAGTCCACCTTTCTGGGCGTGAGCGGCGCGCAGGATCATCCGCTGGCGATGCATCTCATGGCGGCGGGGAGCATCCCCATGACCCAGGTGCAGAGCAGCGCCTTCGACGACGCGTTGATGCTCGCCTCGGCACCCAACGTGACGCAGGACACGACTCTCAATGGAAACATCCCGCTCTACTTCGAGGCCCAGGTGAAGGTCGGGCAGAACGCGCCGGGCACCACGACGACTCTCACCATCGAGGGAGGGGCGGTCCTCCGCTTCTCCCCGGGCAACGACGTCCGCATGTACTTCGGGAACAGCAGCGCGGGCGCGGGCGTTCTCCTGGCCACCGGGGACGCGGCGAGGCCCATCCTCTTCACATCGGCTGCTGCGTCGAAGGCTCCCGGTGACTGGGCAGGCCTTCTCTTCCTGAACTCCGCAGGCTCCCAGCTGTCCTACGTGACCATCGAATACGCCGGGGCGAGCAACGGCTGGGTCTCGGCGAACTGCCGCCCGAACGGGTCGTCCGACAATGCAGCGTTGCTGGTCGACGAGATTCCGGCCTCGAACTTCCTGACGAACAGCACGATCCAGTTCATCTCCGGGCACGGGATCGACGCTGCCTGGGCGGCGAGCGCCATCAACACTCCGGACATCGCCGCCGGCAATACCTTCAGCTCGCTCGCCGGCTGCAAGCAGACCTTCAACGCGAAGTCCGGAGGCACCTGCCCGTCCTTCGGGTGCACCGAGTAGCCCTGCGCTAGGCGACGGTCCGGGCGGAGATGCTGGTGGGAAGGCGGCGCATGTCCTCGACGACCTGCGCCGCCACGTCCGAGTCGAGGTCCATGATCAGGTAGCCGATCGCGGCGTTGGTGGAGAGGACCTGGGCGTGGATGTTGGCGTTCCGGTCGGAGACGAGGCGGTTCAGGTCGCGCATCACGCCGGGCACGTTCTGGTGGACGTTGATCAGCCGCCAGGTGTCCGGCGTCCGCGCGAGATCCACCTGGGGGAAGTTGACTGCGCTGACCGTCGTCCCCGTGCGAGCGAAGTGCGAGAGGCTGGCCGAGACCTCACGGCCGATCGCCTCCTGCGCCTCCAGCGTGGAACCCCCGACGTGAGGCGTGAGGATGACGTTGGGAAGCCCGCGGAGCGGAGTCTCGAAGCCCTCGGCGTTGCTGGCCTCGGGCTCGTCCGGGTAGACGTCGACCGCCGCGCCGTCGATCCGCTTCTCCTGGATCGCCCGGGCCAGGGCCTCGAGGTCCACCACCGTGCCCCGGCTGGCGTTGATCAGGCAGGCGCCCTTCTTCATCCGGGCGAGCTGCGCCGCGCCCATCATCCCCCGGGTCTGCGGCGTCTCGGGGACGTGGAGCGTGACGAAGTCGCTCTGCTCCAGCAGCGCCTCGAGCGACTTCACCGGCTGCGAGTTGCCCAGCGGCAGCTTGGCCGAGACGTCGTGGAAGACGACCCTCATTCCCAGGTCCTCGGCGAGGATCGACACCTGGCTGCCGATGTGCCCGTAGCCCACGACCCCGAGCGTCTTGCCTCGGACCTCGCGCGAGCCGCTGGCCATCTTCTTCCAGACGCCGCGGTGCATCTCCCGCGACCGGTCGCCGAGGTGGCGCGAGAGCATGATGATCTCGGCGATCACCATCTCGGCGACGCTGCGGGTGTTGGAGAAGGGGGCGTTGAACACCGCGACCCCGCGCTTCATGGCGTGGTCGAGCGCGATCTGATTGGTGCCGATGCAGAACGCGCCCACGGCGAGGAGCGAGTCCGCCGCGTCGAGGACCCGCTTCGTGACCTGGGTCTTGCTCCGGATGCCGAGCAGGTGGAAGCCCTTCAGCCGCTCGCGGAGCTCGTCTTCCTTGAGAGCGCCGTCGGCGCGGTGGACCTCGAACCCCTCGTCCTCGAGCAGGCCATCGGCCACCGGGTGGATCGACTCGAGCAGCAAGATCTTCAGCTTCGACATGGAGGCCAGGGAGCCTAACCGCCAGGGTGACGTTCCGGCACGGTTCCCTAGGCTCCACCGGTGTAGGCGTTCGCCGAGGAGACGGGCTCGAGTCGGCGGTCCGAGCGGGCACCGAGCAGCTCGTAGATCAGCCCGCCGCCTCGCTCGACGCGGAGGAGGACCGGCCGCTCGCTCTCCAGCGCGCGCACCAGTCTCCAGTTGCAGGCCCCCTCCCGCGGGGAGACCCAGACCAGCGGGGCGGATGGCGCCTCCGGATGGTTGAGCCGCACGAGGCGGAACGGCTGGCCGGTGAGATTCGCCTGGCCGAGGACGGTCGGCGCGTCGCAGAGAACGACCGTCGCCGGCCCCTGGACGTGCTTCGCCGCCTCCACGAACGCCACCCGGAGTGATTGGTACCAGTAGTCGCCCTCGGTCCCGTCGGAGCGTCGATCGGTGGGCGGCGGCATCCGGAAGAGCGCTCGCGCCTGGGCGCCGCCCAGCCCGCCGGTGAAGACGTTGAAGTACGCGGTCTCGAAGGGCGCGTAGCGGAGCAGCGGAACGAGCAACGAGACCGCGGCCGCCCCGGAGAGCGCGAGCCCGAGGGCGCGGCGTCCTGACCCCGTGCGCAGAGGCCCACTCGACCTCCGCGCGAGATCGTCCACCCAGTCGATGAGCTGCGCGAATCCCCATCCGGCGAGGGCGCAGAGGCCGGGCACGTACTCGATGAAGTGCCGGTTGGCGTCGTAGAAGTTGGAGCGCGGCATCATGCTGCGCAGATAAGGCACCGCGACCCAGGCCACCAGCAGCGCGATCCGCACGGCGGCGTCGCGGTCCCTTCTCCGGACCCAGGCGACCAGCGCGGCGATCGACGCCAGCAGGACGAGCGGCGGGGTCATGAACACCAGGGCCTTCAGCGGATGCCAGGTCCAGGTGTGCCGCGGGCTGACCCCGTAGGCGGCCATGAAGCTCAGGTAGCGGCTCAGCCTCTCGACGATCCCCGCAGGGGGCGCGTTCCAGATCCAGGGCCAGGAGACGAGGAAGACGGCACCGGCGATGTACGGCGCGGCGAGGCAGGCCGCGGCCATCCGGTACTTCTCCGACGGCTCGGCGCGCCGGAGGCGGGAGAACCAGATCACCGGTGCCCAGAGCCCGAGCGTCACCAGCACGAAGACTCCGTTCAGCTTTGCGGCGAGCGACAGGCCGAGGAAGAGTCCGGCGGCGAGGACGTCCCGGGCCCGCCCGTTCACCAGGCCCTCTCCCGCGGCGAGGATGGCCAGCGCGTAGAACATCGCGCAGGGCCAGTCCTTCGGATTGTTGAAGGCGTGCCCGAACGCGGAGGGGAAGAGCATCAGCGCGATCGCGGCGAAGAGCCCGGCCCGGAACCCCAGAAAGCGGATGGCGTAGTGGGCGAAGAGCGCGAGGGCGAACGCATGCAAGAGGACCAGCCCGAGGTGGTGCGCCGCGGCCGGGTCGAGCAGACCGAACCCGTCGTGCACTACCGCGGAGACGACCGCCGCGACGAGCCCCGGCAGCACCGGGTATCGCATCGGGTCCTCCCACTCGTCGTCGCGGGAAAAGAAGGAGTGGAAGCCTCGAGGCTCGGCGCGCGAGGCGAAGTCCAGCGCTCCGGGCTCGCGGGGGTGGGTGAGGAAGAAGAGCGTGCGGTCCCCGGCGTAGTAGAGCGCCGGCGCGTCGTAGGTCACGCCGTGCAGCGGCAGAAGGGGGAGCGCGAGCAGGAGATAGGCGGCCGCGACCAGCAGCGGCGCTCGGCGCTCCAGCAACCCCGGCAAGCCTATCTCCCCCCTCTCCGGGTCTGGAGCGGGACCGGCGGCGCATCCGGCTCCGCGGCGGACGCTCCGGCGCCGGGCTTCAGCACGTCGCGGACGATGTAGTTGGGCCGCCGGCGGACCTCGTCGAACACGCGGCTGAGGTACTCGCCGACGATGCCGATGGAGACCAGCTGGGCGCCACCCAGGAAGCAGATGGCGATCATCAGAGACGGCCAGCCGAGGATCGCGGTGTGGGTGATGAAGCGCTCGACCAGCACCCAGCCGATGAGGAAGACGCCGAGGAAGCAGGCACACGCGCCGAGGAGCGTCGCGATCCGCAGCGGCAGGTGGGAGAAGCCGAAGATGCCGTCGAGGGCGAGCTTGAGGAGCTTGCCGAGGCTCATGCTCGGCGTTCCGGCCGCGCGGTCGGGGCGATCGTAGGCGACCTCGACCTGACGGA
>DASXGF010000707.1:0-7457 GCA_036489275.1 Myxococcaceae bacterium
TCGGGAAGGGAGTGCACCAGCCGCTGGTGCAACCGGCGCTCGGGGAGCCCGTACCAGCCCGGATACTCGTCCGCGGCGTGGTCGAGGGCCTCGCTCCACAGCTCGACCATCGAGGCCCGGGCTGCGGAATCCACCACCTCGCCGAGCCAGGGCTCCTCGCGGAGCGCCTCCTCCCGCCCGTACCAGATGGAGTGGACCTCGGCGATGCCGCGGACCGCTGCCTCCACGTGCGCCAGGGTCCAGCCGCGGAGGTCGTCGGCGCTGTCCTTGAGCTCGACGTCCCTGAGCAGCTCGATCACCAGGACGAACAGCTCGCGTGCGTCGTCGCGCAGCACCTCGTAGAGCGCCGGCGCGTGGCGGGTGAAGCGCCGGTCGGTCTGCTGGTAGACGCCGAGCTCGCGCAGATGGCTGCCCGCGATGCCGAGCTGCCCTGCGAATCGACGCTGCAGCTCGCCCAGGCGTGCGCCACACATCGAGGCGACCAGGTGGGTCATCAGCAGCACCTCCTGGTCGAGCGGCTTGATGCGAACCAGGACCTCCTTCTGGCCAGGCCCCGAATCCGCCGAGCGGTAGTGGAGGCGACGGGGAAGCTGCCCCACCAGTCCCCGTGTCCGGGATCGGGTCAGGTTGGAGAGGAGGCTGTCTCCCAGCTCGACATCCTCGACGGGGGTGACCGCCTCCACCACGAGGCTCTCGTCGTCCAGCACGCGTCGCAGTCCGGGCTGAAAGAGCTCGGGGACCAGATCCTCCTCGGAGAACGGCCTCACCGGGCGGTTCCGGCCCATTCGCTCGTGGGCGGCGGCGAACTGGCCGCCGGCGACTGCTGCCAGCGTCGAGAGATCGAGCGCCAGGGAGAAGCCGGCGATGATCTCGGCGAGGCGGTCCACTCCGCCGCTGCCGGCGCAGCCCATCAGCTCCAGGAGCTCCTGCTGCCGTGGGAGGTGCGTGCCGCCGCCCACCGTTCCGACGATCAGCGAGGGAAGCATCATGCTGACGTGGAGACCGCCCGGCGCGGCCTGCAGGGTGAGCTGCGCCAGGGACGACTCGTGCACGCAGGCGACGTCCTGTCCGGTGGCGATGAACGCGCCGGCGACGACGTTGGCCACATTCACGTTGTGGCCGATCATCCCCACCTGGACCGCGGCCTCCATGCTGCGGTGGTAGGCCCAGAGAAGCTGCTCGGTGGAGACCTTGAGGACGCGGCGGCAGATCGGGTCGGTGAGGGTGGCCGACGCCATGACTCGGAGCCCGCGCCCCCCCAGCCAGGAGGCGAAGCCCACCTTCTTGTCGAGGCTGGCGTTGCTCTCCACGTAGAAGGTCTGGGGCGCGAGCAGCGGGTCATCGTGGAGCTGCTGGTCGATGAATCGGCACAGGTGCCAGGCGCAGGCGGTGGTCATGTTCTGTCCCGCCGCGTCGCCGGTCTCGAAGACGAAGCGGGCGACCACGTTGACCCCCAGCATCAGGGGCTGCACCGCGACCAGCCGCGCGTGCCGGGAGACGTCGTGCGTGCGTTGCTGCAATTCGGCCAGGTGGCTCGCGAGCCAGGCGCAGAAGCCGCCAGCGGCGGCAAAGCTGCCGAAGGCGAAGAGCGGTGCACGGGTCATCTGCCTGCCGAGGACGCGCGCCTGGACGCCGCCCGAGCCGGTCAGAGCCAGGGCCCCCCGGCTCGCGCTGCAGACCAGCGCCCCTTCGGTCGTGGCCAGCGGCAGGTAGTATGTGCCACGGGCGGCTGCGCCATCGAGGGCGAGTGGCCCGGCAACGCCCACCGGAACCTCCACCCCGCCGATGAGCGACTCGACGTTGCTGCAGAGCCGGGTGGCGTCCAGGGTGGTCTGCTCCATGCGGAGCAGAGGAACACCCGTGAGGCGGCGAAGATGATCGAGCCGCGCCAGTCGCGCGGCATCCGTGTGCTCCCCACGTCGTGGCAGTTGTGTTCGCATCGGCGGCTTCCTCGCGCTTGTTCGAGGAGACGGAGAGGCCAGCCGGACTTTGTGAGGAAGCCGCGGAGTCGCGACGCGATGTCCCATCGATGCCGATGGATCCGTGCGAGCGCGGAGGACTATCGTTTCCACCGTGCCTGGATCACTCGAGCAGGAACGGGAGGTCCGCAGTCTCCTGCAGGCCCGACGCCTCGATCCTGCAGCGACGCTGGCCCTTCGAACGTACGGACCCGAGATCTACGGGTTCCTGGCAAGCCAGCTGGGAAACGAGGCCGATGCGGCCGAGGTGTTCTCCCAGCTCGCCGAGGACCTCTGGCGCGGGCTGCCAGGCTTCGAGTGGCGTTGCAGCCTGCGCACCTGGCTGTATCTCCTGGCGCGACACGCGACCAGCCGCTTCCGTGTCACCCCCTGGAACCGCGGCGCCCGCACCGGTGACTCGAAGCTCGACGCGGAGATCGCCGAGGTTCGGAGCCGGACCGAGCCCTGGCTCCGCACCGAGGTCAAGGACCGGCTCCGGCGGTTGCGGGATTCGCTCGCTCCCGAGGATCGCCTGATCCTGGTCCTGCGCCTGGACCGCCAGCTGGCCTGGGGTGAGGTCGCCCTGGTGACGCTCGGCGAGGAGGCCGCCACCGCCGAGGCGCTCCGGCGGGAGTCGGCCCGGTTACGCAAGCGCTTCCAGGACTTGAAGGAGGAGCTGCGGGTCAGAGCGCGTCGGGAAGGCCTGCTCGAGGCCGACCACTGACGCAACGGGCCGGCGATTGTGGTGTCCGGTCTGAGGGGAGACCGCCGCCGGGTTCGACTGGCAGCGCGGCCCGAATTCACGGCGGAGCGTGGCTCCCACGGTGCCTTGACAGGGTCTTTTGGATCGGATTAGTCAAGTGACTAAAGCAGTCGACCAAGGCACATGACCAACGGACAGAGAGCAGCAGCTTCCACCAATCGCCAGGAGGCCGAGGAGAAGTTCCTGGACGCGGCCGAGAGGCTGCTGGTGAGAGTGGGCCATGCGGGGGTCACCACTCGGGCGCTGGCGGCAGAGGCCGGAGCCAACCAGGGCCTGGTGCACTACTACTTCGGCTCCCTCGAGGAGGTGCTGCTTCGCGTGCTCAACCGCTTCACCGAACGGCTGATCGCGCGGCAGCGGGCGATGTACTCGGCGGACGTGCCTTTTCTAGAGAAGTGGCGGACGGCGTGGCGCTTCCAGGAGGAGGACCTGGCGGCGGGTTATCCGAAGATCTGGTTCGAGCTCCAGGCACTGGCCTGGAACCGCCCCGAGCTCAGTGAGCGCATCGCCGCCGTCAACGGCGAGTGGCGGGAGGTGCTGCGGGAGGCGTTCGGTCGGGCCCTTCGGGAGTACGGGAAGGAGAAGGAGCTGCCCCTGGAGGCAGTGACCGCGATGGTGATGACGTTTGCGCTCGGCTACATGCTGGAGCGCCTGTCCGGGATCCGGGAGGGGCACGAGGAGCTCCTTGCCTGGGTCGACGGCTGGATCGAGTCCTTGGAGCGAGGGAAGCGCGATGGGCCACGCAAGAGCAAGCGTGCCCGGAAGGTCGTTCGCAAGCGCGACCGCCGGTAGCCGCGAGCAGACTCGTGCGCGCGAGCCCGATGCGTTCGGGTTCGTGGAGCGCGAGGGCGTGCGGGTGCACTGGGAGTCCTGCGGGCAGGGCGACCCGGCGATTCTCTTCCTCCCCACCTGGTCGATCGTGCATTCGCGGTGCTGGAAGGCGCAGATCCCGGACTTCGCTCGCCGCAGCCGGGTGCTGACCTTCGATCCGAGGGGCAACGGAAAGTCGGATCGGCCCCCGGCAGACGCGGCGTACGCCGAGCAGGAGTTCATGAAGGATGCGCTGGCGGTGCTGGACGCCAACGGCGTCGAGCAGGCGTTCATCGTCAGCCTCTCCCGCGGCGCGCAGCGGGCGCTGCTGATGGCCACCGAGCACCCGGAGCGCGTGCTCGGAGCGGTCTTCATCGATCCCTTCTTCCCGGTGAGCCTCTTCCGCTCGCTGCACTGGAGGGTGCTCTGCCATCCCTGGATGCTGCCGCTGCTGATGAGGCCGCCCCTGACCACCCGGGGCTTCGGCAAGTTCAACGCACACCACTTTCGAGCGGACTTCCCGGACTTCCTCCAGTGGTGGCAGGAGAAGAACTTCACCGAGAAGCACTCCACCAAGCAGATCGAGGACGGCGTGGGCTGGGGGCTGGAGAGCGATCCCGAGACGGCGATCGCCTTCTCCCGGGGCGGCCTGTCGACGCCCAGCAACCGCCAGTTCCAGATGGACCTGGCGCGGCGGGTGCGCTGTCCGGTGCTGGTCATCCACGGAAGCAAGGACGATGTCTTTCCGGCGTCCGACGGGAGGGCGCTGGCCCGGCTGACCGGCGGCAAGCTGGTCATCGTCGAGGGCGCGGGGCATCAGCCGCAGGCGCGGAAGCCGGTGCCCGTGAACCTGGCGCTGCGGGAGTTCTTCGACTCCGTGAAGCCGGTGCCGGCGGTGGCCGCGGTGAAGCCGGCGGAGCCCGCGAGACCACGCTCCCCGGACCGGAAGCGAGTGCTCTACGTCTCCTCGCCCATCGGCCTGGGCCATGCCCAGCGCGACTTGGCGGTGGCACGCGAGCTGCGCAAGCTCGTCCCGGGAATCGAGATCGACTGGCTGGCGCAGGACCCGGTGACCCGGGTGCTCGCTGCCGAGGGAGAGCGAATCCACCCCGGCAGCCGATATCTGGCGTCCGAGTCCGCCCACATCGAGTCGGAGTCGGCGGAGCACGATCTGCATTGCTTCCAGGCGATCCGGCGGATGGACGAGATCCTCATCGCCAACTTCATGGTCTTCCACGACGTGGTGCGCGACGACCACCATGATCTCTGGATCGCCGACGAGGCCTGGGAGCTCGACTACTACCTGCACGAGAATCCGCGGGAGAAGATCGTCCCCTTCGCCTGGTTCACCGATTTCGTCGGCTGGCTTCCGATGGAGGAGGGCGGAACTCGCGAAAGCACGCTGACCGCCGACTACAACGCGCAGATGGTCGAGCACATCGCCCAGCATCCGGGTGTCCGCGACCGTGCGCTCTTCGTTGGAAACGCCGACGACCTCGTGCCCGACCGGCTGGGGCCGGATCTGCCGCTGATCCGCGACTGGACCGAGAAGCACTTCGAGTTCCCGGGGTACATCTCGGGCTTCGATCCGCGGCAGCTGCCGCCGAGGGCGGAGCTGCGGCAGGAGCTCGGCTATCGCGACGGTGAGCTGGTGTGCCTGGTCACCGTGGGTGGCTCGGGAGTGGGGGGTGCCCTGCTGCGCAAGGTGATCGCCGCTTACCCCGAGTCGAAGCGCCATGTGCCTGCGCTGCGGATGATCGTCGTGGCGGGCCCGCGGATCGACCCTGCATCGCTCCCGCAGCTCCCCGGCCTCGAGATCGTGCGCTACGTCCACAACCTCTACCGGCACCTCGCCGCGTGCGATCTGGCCATCGTCCAGGGCGGGCTCACCACGGCGATGGAGCTGACCGCCAGCAAGCGCCCGTTCCTCTACTTTCCGCTGCGGCAGCACTTCGAGCAGAACTTCCACGTGCGGCATCGCCTGGATCGCTATCGCGCCGGGCGCTGCATGGACTTCTCGCAGGCGACTCCGGAGACGATCGCCGAGGCCATCGCCAGCGAGATCGGCCGCACGGTCGATTACCGTGATGTGGAGACCGACGGTGCGCGCAAGGCAGCAGCGCGCATCGCGGAGATGCTGTGATCTCCGGCGCCTCGCCCAGCTCCTTCCCCGAGCTGCTCGGCGAGAGCGCCGTGATGCGGAGCGTGCACACCCAGATCGGGCGCGCGCTGGAGGTCGATCTTCCGCTGCTCATCGAGGGAGAGACCGGGACCGGGAAGGATCTCGTCGCCTGGCTCCTCCACGACCGCGGCCCCCGGCGGGCAGGGCCCTTCGTGACCCTCGATTGCGCGGCGATGGACGAATCGCTGCTCGAATCCCAGTCCCTGCTGAACGCGGCGCACGGTGGGACGCTGTTCCTCGACGAGATCGGTGAGCTGAGCAGCGGTGCCCAGTGCAAGCTGCTCCGGGCGGTGGAGAGAGGGCAGCTCCTGCTCGTCGGCGCGCAGCGAGCCAGGCGCACCGATGCGCGCATCGTCGCCGCGACCAGCGCCAGCCTCGAGGCGGCGGTCGAGAAGGGGAGCTTTCGCCGGGACCTCTACTACCGCCTCCGGGTGCTCACGCTGCGACTCCCACCGCTCCGGGAACGTCCCGCGGACGTGCCGCTTCTGGCCGAGCGCCTGCTGGAGATCGTCTGTCGTCGGCTGGAGGCTCCGCCGCATCGTCTTTCCCGGGAGGCCCTGGCGGTGCTTGCGGCGGCGAGGTGGCCGGGGAACGTCCGGCAGCTGATTCACGAGCTCGAGCGCGCGGTGGTCGTGTCCGAGGGCCTGGAGATCGAGCTCGGGCACCTGTCGCCTGACCTTCAGGCGCCGGGGAGCGGCGGCCCTCGGACGAGCCGGCCCACGGTCTCCGGCGGGTCCGACGGGGGCGCCGAGACGCCCGCTCCATCGCCGACGCCGGAGGATGCTGCCGTGGATGTCCTCCTGCGGAAGCTGGCAGGCCTTTCCGAGCCGGCCAGGCCGCCGGTTCGACGGGCCTCGGCGTCGATCCCCGGGTACCACTTGATCGAGAGGATCGCCGAGGGCGGGATGGGGGAGGTGTGGCGGGCAGAGCAGCGAGCGCCGGTGCGCCGCGAGGTGGCGTTGAAGCTGATCAGGGCGGGAATGGAGGTGCCCTCGGTCATCGCCCGCTTCGAGGCAGAACGTCAGGCGCTGGCGCTGATGGACCACCCCGCCATCCCGAAGGTGTTCGCCGGCGGGTCGACCGAGCAGGGCTCGCCCTATCTGGTGATGGAGTACGTGCGCGGAGTGCCGCTCGATCAGCATTGCGATCGGGCGCGCCTTTCGTTGCGAGAGCGGATCGAGATCTTCCGGCAGGTCTGCGCTGGGGTGCAGCACGCGCATCAGAGGGGGATCCTCCACCGCGACCTCAAGCCGGAGAACGTCCTCGTGACGCTCACCGATGGAATGGCCCAGGCGAAGCTCGTCGACTTCGGCATCGCAAAGGCGCTGGTACAGCCGCTCACCGAGAAGACCCTGCAGACGGAGCTGGGGCAGGTGGTGGGAACGGTGGAGTACATGAGCCCGGAGCAAGCCGACCTCACGCAGCAGGACATCGACACCCGCAGCGACGTCTATTCGCTGGGTGTGATGCTCTACCAGCTGCTGTCCGGAGTCTTGCCCCGCTCAGGCCCCGGGCGTTCCCAGGACGTGGAACCGCCGCCGCCGAGCGACCGATGGGTGACCGGGAGCGAGGAGGGGAGGGCGCTGGCACGCGCGCGGAGGAGCGAGCCCGGCCTCTTGCGGCGCCAGATCGCGGGCGACCTCGACGCGATCGTCATGAAGGCCCTGGAGAGGGAACGCGGCCGCCGCTACGACTCGGCCGCGGAGCTGTCGGCGGACCTGGGGAGATATCTGGAGCGCCAGCC
>DASXGF010000726.1:0-9344 GCA_036489275.1 Myxococcaceae bacterium
CTCTTCAACGGCGCCTGGTACATGGGCGGTCAGACCAGTCCCTGGCTCTTCGGGAGCTCGAACACCTTCCCCAGCAGCTTCCCGAACACCAAGAGCGGCCCCTGCGTGAACTGCCGGGGCGACTTCATCGTCCTCTTCGCCGACGGCCGCGGGGACACGGCCAACGCGGCATGCACCCCCGTGAGCGGTGTGACCCCGGCCTGGTGCAGCGCCCCCGCGCAGTGCACCACGCTCGGCATGGGCGCCGAGGGCGACGGGAACGACTTCCTCGACCCCTCGATGTCCGGCGGGGCGGGGAGCGCCATCTCCGGCTCGAGCGTCCGGCAGGCGCCGGCCGGGACCTGCGACATGGACTTCGCCGACGACGTCGCCGCCTGGATGAACGTCAACCCGGTCGGCATCGGGTTCCCGAACTCGACGATCCGCACCTACGTAGTGGCGATCGGTGACCCGAAGAACACCTACGGGGAGATGACCAGCCTCCAGCAGATCGCCGCTCGCGGCGGAGGTGACTACGTCGTCGCCGACGACTTCGCCACGCTGGAGTCGAACATCCAGGACGTGTTCATGGCCATCGTGAACCGTCAGACCTCGTTCTCGGCGGCGAGCATCACCACCGTCCAGAGCAGCGGCTACACCTCGGCCTTCCTGCCCCGCTTCACGCCCAACGGCGGTCAGCTCTGGCCGGGCACCGTGACCCGGTTCAACCTCTTCAACGAGTTCGCCGACGGTTGCACGACCGCGGACCAGGGGAAGGTCACCTCGGCCAACCCCAACGGGGATCGCGACTGCAACGACTTCTACCTGACCGACGCCAACAAGGCCTTCGTCGGCGAGTCCAACGGGCAGTTCGTCGTGCTCGACAACAGCAAGACCTGGGACGCCGGGTGGCCGGCGCTGGCCGGAAGCTCCGACGGCGGCGTTCCCGCCAGCCCCTACTGGGAGGCCGGTCAGGTCCTAACCACCCGGGTGAACGCCTGGCTCGCGGGCGACGCGTCCAAGCAGCGGAAGATCTACACCGTGGCCCCGAACACGAGCGGCGGCTACGACCCGACGCTGATCCAGTTCACCTCGTCCAACGCCGACCGGCTGACCCCGCTGTTCCAGCTCGGCGGCGTGACCGGCGACTTCTGCACCACGCTCGGGAACCTCACCCGCCACACGTACACCACGGAGGCGGACTGCGGCCGGGACCTCATCGACTTCGCCAACGGGAAGGACGTCCTCTTCCAGAACCCGTACAACCGCACCAATCCGCCACCCGGCAGCTACCAGGCGCGCCCGGGCCTCCTCGGAGACATCTTCCACTCCACCCCGGTGCTGGTGACTCCGCCGGCGCCCACCTACCTCTGCGACCTGGGAGTGGTGAACCAGTGCGTGCCCTCGCTCTACGACCCGCGCTTCGAGCCGGGCGGGACGGACGCGTACGCCAGCTACTCCGCCACCTGGCAGTACCGGACCCAGTTCCTGCTGGTGGGCTCGAACGACGGGATGCTCCACGCCTTCAACGCCGGAAGCGACGTGGTCACCTCCGGGGTGCACAGCTTCGACCTCGGGACGGGCGACGAACTCTGGGCGTTCATCCCGCCGGACCTCCTCCCCAAGCTCATCCGGCTGGCGCTGGGTGACCGCCACGAGCTGATGGTGGACGGCACGTCGATGGTCCGGGACGTGTGGGTGGACATGAACGGCGACCATGCCAAGCAGGCCACCGAGTTCCGCACGGTGGCCGTGACCGGCGAGCGCGAGGGCGGCCGGAGCTACTTCGCCCTCGACGTCACCGACCCGAGCAACCCCCGCTTCCTCTGGAACTGGCCGCCCCCGGGCACGAACGACGCGCTGGTCGCCGGCGAGTCCTGGAACGACCTCGGTCCGGCGGCCCCGCCCATCGGGCCCATCGCCGAGGCGGACGGGCAGGGCACCTTCAAGGTGCAGGGGGTCAAGGCCCGCGAGCGGTACGTGGTGGCGCTCGGCGGAGGGTTCGATCCCGCCTTCCTCCGCGGCCGCGCCATCTGGGTGCTCGACGCCTGGACCGGCCAGGACGTGTACCGGTTCGCAGCCTCCGAGGCGAGCGGGAGCACCGATCTGCGCAACGCGCTCTACCCGGTCGCCGCACCGCCGAGCCTAGCCGACACCGATGCCGACGGCCTCTTCGACACCATGGTGGTCGGAGACACCGGCGGACAGGTGTGGACGGTCGGGATGGGCAACCCGGGCACTCCCAGCCCGGGCAACGGGACCTACACCAACTGGTACGCGGCGCGGTCCTTCATCCAGTTCAAGAGCTCGCCCTTCTGGCACAGGAGCGCCTTCTTCCAGCGCGCGGTGCTGGGCTTGCTGCCGGGCAACGTGTGGCGCTTCTACGTCGGCAGCGGTGACCGAGATCAGATCAAGGACCCCAACGGCGGGACCTGCGGGCTGGCCAACATCGGCGCCTGCCTCCGGAAGAACTGCAGCGTGCAGGTGCAGTCCACCCGCTACCGCGTCTCGTCCTCCAGCTCGGGCCCGCACTACGAGTCGGGCGGGTGGAGCTACTCGGCCGGCACGACCGCACCCACCCAGTCGCTGGGGTTCGACTCGCCCGCGGACAGCCAGTCCGGGAGCTGCTCGGACGTGGTGGACTCGCAGATCGACACCACCATCACGTGCGGCGGCACCACCGCGCAGTACTCCGCGCAGGGGTACTGCGACTGGTCGCCCGGCGTGGACGGCGGCGTGGACTGCTCGGTGGCCTCGGGCCGGCCGCAGGGCACCGCGGTCTCCTACAGCCCGAGTTCGATGGAGTACTCGCGGTTCTATTCGGTCCGGCTGTTCGACACGACGCGGGCCCAGTTCACCACCGCCGCCGGGGCCACCGCCTACGACGCCGCGGTGCTCACCGACACCAACCTGGTCGACGCGAGCCACGTCGTCGCCGCGTCCACGGGCAACGGCTGGTACCTGGCGCACGCCAACTCCACCGACGAGCGCACCGCCAGCTCGGCCTTCATGAACGACGGCTGCGTCATCTGGAGCACGCTGCAGCCCAACGCGGTCCAGTCCATGGCCTGCAACGCGACCCTCCCCCTGGACACCGCGTACACCTACCAGGCGGATGCGACCGGGGGCGCCGTGCAGTGCGGCTCGGCGGGCGGGACCACCTCGGTCGCCACCGCCCGCTTCACCACCCGGAACACCTACGTCGCCCCGCAGCAGCCGGCGCTGGTGCTGTCGATCAACGCGTCCACCGGCCAGGTGGCGTACGGCGGAGTGCTGATCGAGCCCGGCTCGGGCCCGCTCTCGTCCACCACCGGCGTCACCGAGATGATCGGGACCGTCCACTGGCTGGACGTACCCCCGGCGGTCCATGACTGCCGGCACGACGGGAACTGCTCGAACTAGGCGGCGTCATCGCGTCGGCGGCGTGACCTCCGGGCGCGCCGCTCCGCCACCTCGGCGAGCTGCTCCTTCACCGCGGCCAGGGCCACCGTGTTGCCCTGCTGCGCGTAGCCGGCGAGCGCCAACTCGTGGTCGGGCACCCGGGCGAGGAACGCCTCCAGGGCGGCGTCGTCGAGGCGGAGGGCGTAGCTGCCGTAGTCGAGCGCCTGGAGGTAGAGCGCGTTCAGCACCTGCTCGAATTGCCGCTCCACCGGCACCGAGAGCACGGGCTTGCGGAGGAACACCGCCTCGCTCAGGAGGGTGAAGCCCCCGCCGGCGACGACGGCGCGGGCGGAGCGGAGGTCCTCGATGAAGCGCGCTTCCCCGAAGGGGCGGTAGGTCACGCTGCCGTCCACGACGTCCTCGGTCAGGTCGCGGCGAAGGCCGTACACGCGCGCCGGCACGCCGAGGCGCTTCAGCGTCTCAGGCAGCGCGCGGTTGGTGGTGGCGGTCTGGTACACGAGCAGGTGCTCGCCTCGCTCTGGCCGGGCCGCCAGCACCTCGGGGCGCAGGACCGGGGGAACCAGCGTCGTCCGGCGCGACCGCACCGGCGGGTAGAAGAACGTCGGGATGACGTAGTGGAAGCAGCGGGGCAGCTTGGCCGAGACCACGCTCCGGACGAGGTTGAAGTCGTTCTCGTGTCCGCGGAGCAGCTCCCGGGAGTGCGTGCAGCGGGAGATGACGTGGATGTTGTCCAGGTCGATGACCGGGATGCCGTGCGCCTTGCCGAAGTAGTAGCTGAAGCTCTCGAAGTCGCTGATCACCGCCTCCGGGTGGAAGGAGGCGACCAGCTTGAAGTACTCGCGCACGTTCCGCGGCCAACCTCCCACCGCGCCGCGCAGGTTCCGCAGCACGGTGGGCAGCCGCCGGATGGCGTTTCCCTCGTAGTGGAGGGTGAAGCCCCAGATGCGGTGGACGTCCGGGAAACGCTCGGCGAGGTAGGCGTGCGCCCGGCCCGAGGCGACGACCTGGACCTCGTGCTCCTTCACCAGCTCCTCGAGGACGACGCGCGAACGGGTCGCGTGGCCCATCCCTTCGCCCACGACGCCGTAGAGGATCCGCACGGGCGGCGAGCGTCGCACCGCGCGAGGTGCGAGGCCAGACGGCGACCGGCGCTCAGGGCGGGGTGTACCTCCACACGTACGGCACGCCGTCGAAGCCCTGCCGCATCCCGTTCCGCGTGGAGAAGCCGCCCATGACGTAGAGGGCGTTGCCCACCGCCACCGCGCGGTGCCCGGTCAGCTCGATGGGCATGTCGGGCAGCGCCTCCCAGTGTCCGGTGGCGGGATCGAACCGGTGCACCGCCTTGTAGAGGGTGTTCCCGGGCAGCTGGCCTCCCATGACGTAGAGCTTTCCGCCCAGCACCGCGCTCGCCCCTCCGCTCCGCGGCGTCGGCAGATCCTCGAGCGTCGTCCAGCCGTCTGCGCCCGGGTCGTAGACCTCGGTGACCGCGAGGTTGGTGCCGTCGCTTCCTTCGTGTCCGGGCGCGCGACCGCCCGTGACGTAGAGCTTGCCGTCGATGACCCCGGAGTAGGCGTGGTTGCGCGCCGTCCCCATCGCGGCGAACGGCCCGGCCGGGTACGTGCCGCTCGACAGGTCGAACACGGTGTGGCTGGAGATCGACACGTTGTGGCTGCGGTCGAAGCTCCAGCCGCCCACCAGATGCACCGCGCTGCCCACGAGCTCCACCACCGAGGAGAAGCGGGGGCCCGGCAGCGCCGGTCCGTCGCTCCAGGCTCCGGCGG
The DNA here is from genome assembly GCA_036489275.1 of Myxococcaceae bacterium. Lineage (GTDB taxonomy): Bacteria > Myxococcota > Myxococcia > Myxococcales > Myxococcaceae > RPRB01. The sequence continues at coordinate 5,163 of DASXGF010000726.1, forward strand.
CGACGCCGTAGATCTGCACCCGCGGCGAGGCCTCACCGCCGAAGACCCAGATCTTTCCCTGCGAGGCCACTGCGCCGGCGTTGTCCGTGCCCCCGAGCAGCGCGGGTCCCGTGCGCCAGCTGTCGGTCGCGAGGTCGTAGATCAGGAAGGTGGGGGAGGTGTCGTAGCCGCCCGCGACGTAGATCTTCCCTTCCCAGGCCGCGATCGCCGACTCGCCCTGGCCGAACGGCATCTGGTGGAGCGCTTCCCAGCCCGGTGCAGTGGGGGTGACCAGACCGGCATCGGGGCCGTTGCCTCCGGCGTCGGGCCCGCCTCCGTTGCCCCCGTTGCCACCCGAGGAGCCGCACGCTCCGAGCAGGAGGAGGGCAGGGAGAGCCAGCCAGCATCGGGACTTGCAGGTCGGGGTCATGGCCGCAGCAGAGGCGAGGGCGAGATGCAACGGGGTCGCGCGCAGCCGGCAGGCCGGCAGGTGCAGGCGGATGTCCCGGCTGCCCGTCGAACTGAAGGGCGTACCGGTGAATGTCACCGGTCAGCGCGGGCGCAGCCGCTCGTCCATCACGAAGAGGGTGATGCTCCGCTCCACCCCCGGGACCGCCCCCACCGCCTTGCACACCCGCTCCACCGAGGCGATGTCCGGGGCCTGCAGCTGGAGCACGATGTCCACGGTCCCCGAGACCGAGTCGCAGACCCGGACCTCGGGAAAGGACTTCAAGGTCGCCACCATGCGCTCGTGCGCCGCCGCCGAGCCGCTCACCAGGAGATAGGCGCGCACCCCGGCCGGGCCTCCCCGGCGGATGGTGTACCCGGCGATGTGCCCCGAGCGCTCGAGGCGCTGCACTCGCTCCTGGATTGCGCTCCGGGAGCGCCGGACCCGGCGGGCCAGGGCGGAGAGGGCCATCCGTCCGTCCTCCTCGAGGAGGGTCAGCAGCTGGAGGTCGAGCGCGTCGAGCTCGGGCAACCGGGGCTGGGCCATGGCGCCCGACCCTGCCGCCTCACGTTCGCGTTGACAACGGCCGCCAGGCCTTTAGGTTGGCGCTCGCAGCCGGGGAGTGCCAAGCCCGGCCCATTCCAAAAAACGCTGGTCTTCTGGAGGTTTGCGACAATGGCAGCCAAGGAAATCTTCTTCCACCAGGGGGCGCGCGACGCGATCCTGCGTGGGATCCGCGTCCTCTCCGACGCGGTCGCCGTCACCCTCGGCCCCAAGGGCCGGAACGTGGTCATCGAGAAATCGTTCGGCTCTCCCACGGTCACCAAGGACGGCGTCACCGTCGCCAAGGAGATCGACCTCGAGAACAGGTTCGAGAACATGGGCGCTCAGATGGTGAAGGAGGTCGCGAGCAAGACCTCCGACACCGCCGGCGACGGGACGACGACCGCCACCGTGCTCGCCCGCGCCATCTACGAGGAGGGCCTGAAGCTGGTCGCCGCCGGCCACAGCCCGATGGAGCTCAAGCGCGGCATCGACCGGGCGGTGGAGACCGTCGTGGCCGAGCTGAAGAAGCTCAGCAAGCCCACCAAGGACAAGAAGGAGATCGCCCAGGTCGGCACCATCTCCGCCAACGGCGACGACACCATCGGCAACATCATCGCCGACGCGATGGAGAAGGTGGGCAAGGAGGGGGTCATCACCGTCGAGGAGGGCAAGTCGCTGGACACCACCCTCGACGTGGTGGAGGGCATGCAGTTCGACCGCGGCTACGTGAGCCCGTACTTCGTCACCAACCGCGAGCGGATGGAGGTCGAGCTGGATGACCCGTACATCCTCATCAGCGAGAAGAAGGTCAGCGCCATGGCGGACCTCATCCCACTCCTGGAGCAGGTCGCCCGCTCGGGCAAGCCGCTCCTGATCATCGCCGAGGACGTGGAGGGCGAGGCCCTGGCCACCCTGGTGGTGAACAAGCTGCGCGGGGTGCTCAACGTCGCCGCGGTGAAGGCCCCCGGCTTCGGTGACCGCCGCAAGGAGATGCTGAAGGACATCGCCACCCTCACCGGGGGGCAGGTGATCAGCGAGGAGCTGGGCACCAAGTTCGAGAACCTCACCCTCAACGACCTCGGCAAGGCCAAGCGGGTGAAGATCGACAAGGACAACACCACCCTCATCGACGGCGCCGGCAAGAAGGCGGACATCGAGGGCCGCATCAAGCTCATCCGCGCCCAGATCGGCGAGACCACCAGCGACTACGACAAGGAGAAGCTCCAGGAGCGCCTGGCCAAGCTGGTGGGCGGCGTCGCGGTCGTGAAGGTGGGCGCCGCGACCGAGACCGAGATGAAGGAGCGCAAGGCCCGGGTGGAGGACGCGCTGCACGCGACACGCGCCGCGGTGGAGGAGGGCATCGTCCCCGGCGGCGGCGTCGCCTATGTCCGCTGCCTGCCGGCCCTGGCGAGCCTCAAGGTTCCGGGCGAGCAGAGCTTCGGCGTGGACATCGTCAAGCGCGCGCTCACCGAGCCGCTCCGGAAGATCGCCGGCAACGCCGGGCTCGAGGGAGCGGTGGTGGTGGACAAGGTCCAGGCAGGGCAGGGCGCCTTCGGCCTCAACGCCCGCACCGAGAGCTACGAGGACCTTGAGAAGGCCGGGGTCATCGACCCGACCAAGGTCGAGCGCACCGCGCTCCAGAACGCCGCGTCGGTGGCCTCGCTGCTCCTGACCACCGAGGCGATGGTCGCCGAGAAGCCGAAGAAGAAGGGCAAGGGCGGCGGCGGTGGCGGTGGCGGCGGCGGCGGCGGGCCGGACTACGGCGGCGAGGACATGGACTACTGACCCCCGTCCGGGGTCATGCCGCAGGGGCCTCGCCGGTCACGGTCGAGCGAACCTTCGTCGCCCGCGGGAGGTGGACGGTGAACGCCGTTCCCTCGCCGCGGGCGGTGGTCATCGTGATGCGCCCTCCGTGGGCCTCCACGATCTCCCGGCTGATGTAGAGGCCGAGGCCCAGGCCCGGCGCCGCACCCGGCGCGCGGGCGAAGGGCTCGAAGAGCCGGGAGCGAACCGCCTCGGGGATGCCCGGACCGTCGTCCTGGATCTTCAGGCAGGTCTCCTCCGGCGTCGTCCAGAGGCTCACCTCGATCCGTGCCCCGCGGGCATGGCGAGCGGCGTTCCCCAGGAGATTCACCAGCACCTGGTCCAGTCGCGAAGGGTCGACCTCGGAGAGCACTCCAGGCTCGAGCGAGAGGGTGAGTCGGTTCTGGCCGGCGTCGAGCAGCGGGCCACAGCGGGCGCACACCTCCTGGATCAGCGCATCCAGGAGCACCGGCTCGGTGTGGAGATCGAGTCGGCCCCGCTGGATCCGCGTGACGTCGAGCAGCTCGCCCACCAGCTGTGTCAGCCGCTGGGCCTGGCGCCCGAGCGCGTCGGCGTTTGCCCGCAGCGTCGCCTGGTCCGCCCCCTGCTCGATGCGGCGCTGGATCAACGCCAGCTGCAAGGAGAGCGAGGTGAGCGGCGTCCGCAGCTCATGGGCGGCGATGGAGAGGAACCGCTCGCGGATCGCCAGGGCCTCCTCGAGCTCGGCGTTTGTGGCGACGAGGCGCTCGGTGGTCTCGGCCAGCACGCGGGACAGGGCGCCGAGCTCGTCGCGCCGGCCCTCGAGCATCGGCACCGTGCCGCCCTCGCCGACCTTCTGGCTCGCGGCGGTGAGCCGCACCAGTGGCGCCACGACGCCCCGGAAGACGTAGATCGTGGTCCCGGCCACGGTGAGCGCGCAGACCAGGGTGAGGACGAGCATCAGGAGGTCCGAGCGGCGGCGGGCCACGCCGACCTGGGCGAGGATCCGGTCCACCCCCTTGAGGTTGTCCGCCGAGAGGTCGGCCAGCGCCGCGTTGGCCCGCTGGTCGAGGAACCACCAGCGGACGAATGCCGAGCGGGTCTCGGTCGGGTCGCGCGCCCGGAGCAGCGCGTGCTGGGCCTCCACCAGCGGGGGGCGCAGGTGGCGGAGGTCGTCGAGGAGCGACGCCGCGGGTCGGACCTCTCCGGCTCCGGAGAGCTCGGCGAGTAAGAGATCTATCTCGGTGTTGCTGTTGTTGATGCGCCGGGTGAGGACCTCCTGGCGGCCCACCATCTCGGAGAGCAGGTCGCGCTCGGTGTCGGCGAACAGCTGGGCCAGCCGCTGGATGCGGAGGCCGGTCTGCTGGAGGCGCTGGCTGGTGCTCTCCAGCTGCTGCCGCTCGTGACGGGCGACGAGGAGCTGGGTG
>DASXGF010000019.1:0-10334 GCA_036489275.1 Myxococcaceae bacterium
CCGGGAACGGGCGGGAGCGGAGCGGCGCCGGGGACGACACAGTCGCGCGCGGCCCGATCCAGCTGCTCCGAGCCCGTGGTCCCGAGCAGCCCCACCTCGCTCGGCTGGCCCGAGGCGTCGAGGCAGAAGTGCAGCGGGACGCCCGGCACGGGTCGGCGGGCGCTCCGCACGACGGCGGCGGGGGCGCAGCGCTCGGCAGACCACGCCAGCCGCTGCGAGAGCGCCGCGAGGAGAGACGCCGGGCCCTCGGACGCGCCGGGGCCGGGGGCGGAGGAAGTCGCCCCGCCGGGCGACGGCCCCCCGGGCGCGCGGAGGCTCGCGGACGTCGAGTCCGGTCCGCCGGGCGGGCCGGCGCCGGTGACCGCGGCGACGCCGACGCCGTCCGGGGCGGCCGCGCGCGTCCCGTCGTTCGTCGGTGCGGCCAGCATCCACACGTCCGACTGGACCGGGGTCACCAGCGCCGCGACCCGGCCGGCCTCCGTGGGCCCGGAGGTGTCCGCGCCGTCCGGATGCGCATCCCCCGGGCGGGGATGCCGCGGCACCGGCCGCGGCGGCGAGGGCCTCGCCGGCGCGTGGCCGACGGGTGGGCTGGACGGATGGAGGGCCGGGACGTCCGGTCCCGGGCCTCCGGGCGGCGGGGCGGCAGCTCCAGGCGTACCGACCAGAGCGACCCGCATCGCCGGCGAGGCGGCCAGGCGGGGGTGGGCCAGCGCCAGCAGGCCCCCGAGCAGCGCGACGTGCACCACCGCCGAGGCGGCCAGCGCACGGGAGAGCCGAGGGGACCTCACGGCGTCCCCCTCGGAGCGAAGAGGCGGTGTCCGGCGGCGGTGCGGGCCTCGGCGAGACCGAGCCCGTAGAGCCGGCCGAGGCGCTCGGCGTCGAGGAGCTCGGCGGCAGGGCCCTGGCCGAGGACGCCTCCGTCGCGGAGGAGGAGCGCCGCGTCGGCGAAGGCCGCGGCGAGGTTCGGGTCGTGGAGCACCGTGACCGCGGCGAGTCCAGCCCGCACCCGCGCCCGGACGCGCTCCAGCACCTGCGCCTGGTGCTGCAGGTCGAGGAACGCGGTCGGCTCGTCCAGGAGGAGCAACGACGGCTCCTGGGCGAGAGCCCGCGCCACCAGGAGGAGTCGCCGCTCGCCGCCGGAGAGCCGCGACACCACCCGGCCGGCGAGGTGGCCGATGCCGAGCTCGGCCAGCGCCGCCCGGGCCACGGCGAGGTCTTTCGCCCCCGGCAGTCCCCATGCGCCCTGGTGGGGCGCCCGGCCCATCAGCACCAGCTCGAGCCCGGTGAAGCCGGGGTCGCCCTCGAACGACTGTGGGACCCAGGCCACGCGACAGGCCAGCGCGCGCCGCTCCCAGCGGGAGATCGACGTGCCGAAGAGGCGCGCCTCGCCCCCGAGCGGCCGGAGGAGCCCGAGCACCGTGCGGAGCAGCGTGCTCTTCCCCGAGCCGTTGGGCCCGAGCACGGCCCACAGCGTGCCCGGAGCCACCGTCACCGAGACCCCGGACACCACCGGGCGGCCGCCGTACCCGACGGCGAGCGCGGCGGTCTCGAGCGCCGGCGCGCTCATGCTGGATGCTCCCCGCGGTTCAGCAGCCAGACGAAGAGCGGCCCGCCCAGGACGGCGGTCACCACGCCCACCGGCGGCTCGGAGTGGAACACCGGGAAGAGCACCCGGGTCGCGGCGTCGGCGAGCACGAGGAACGCCGCCCCGCCCAGCGCGCTCGCCGGAACCAGCAGCCGCTGATCCGGTCCGAGCCACAGGCGGAGCAGGTGCGGGACGATGAGCCCGACGAATCCAATCAGCCCCGCGAGCGCCACCGCGCCCGCCACGCTGAGCGAGGTGGCCACGAGGACGATCGCCCGCGTGCGACGGACGGGCACGCCCAGCGACGCCGCCTCGTCGTCCCCGAGCGAGAGCAGGTTCAGCCGCGCCGAGGCCGCCCAGAGGAGGCCGAGGGCCACGAGCTGCAGCACCCCGCCGAGGATCAGGGTGCGGGGCCGCTCGTAGCCCAGGCTCCCGGCGAGCCAGTACAGCACCTCGCCGAGGCGGTCGGGCGTCAGCAGGGTCTTGATGCAGGTGATGATCGCGGCGGCGAAGGCGTTGAAGACCACCCCGGTGAGGAGCGCCGCGTACGGAGAGCTGCGTGCCCGCCCCGCGGCGAGGACCAGCGCCATCGCCGCGACCGCACCGACGAAGGCGAAGACCGAGGGGGCGGCCAGCGCCTGGAGGCCGAGGGCGAGCGCCAGCGTGGCCCCGAGCGCGGCCCCGCCGGAGACGCCGAGCACGAAGGAATCGGCGAGCGGGTTCCGGAGCAGCGCCTGGAGCGCGCTGCCGCTCGCGGCCAGCGACGCCCCCACCAGCGCGCCCAGCACCGCCCGGGGAATGCGGAGCCCGAAGAGCACCCTTCCGTCCGGAGACCCCGGCTCGGCGAATGCGCGAGCGAGCTGGACCGGGTACTCGCCGAGCGCAAGCGAGGCCACGAACGCCAGGAGCAGGAGCACGAGCAGCCCACCGAGGACGAGCGTCGCCCGCCCCGGCGTGAAGCGCACCGCGGAGGCCGTCCCGAGCGATCCGGCCACCGAGGTCATCGCCCCGCCTCCGGGTGCACCAGGGCGAAGAGCTGCTCCAGGCCCCGCCCGAGCGCAGGGCCGGGATGGAGCAGCGCCTGTCCGGGGACCGACGCCCATCGGGCCTCGGCGAGCCCGGGCAGCTCCCGCAGCCGGTCGCGACCGCCGGGAGTCATCGCCGCGTCGAGGATGAGCTCCGGCCGGCTGCGCAGCGCCCGCTCCACCGAGTAGACCGGGTACGGGCTCGCGGCGTCGGCGGCGACGTTCAGCGCGCCCGCGTCCGAGAGCAGCTCGTCGGCGAAGCCGCCCGGCCCCGCCACCACCAGCGGGTCGAAGCCGTAGACCAGCAGCACCCGTACCGGCTGCCGGCTCCGGGAGCGCTCGCGGATCCGGACCCGGGTGGCCTCGAGCTCGCGGGCCAGCGCCTCGCCTTCCCGGGCACGGCCGAGCGCCTTGCCCGCGGCGCGCTCGGCGGCGAGCACGTCGGACACGGTTCCGAGCGGCAGGAGGAGCACCGGGGCGCCAAGCTCGGCCATCCGCTCCACCGCCTGGCGATTCCCCGGCCCGGGTTCGGCCAGGACCAGCTCGGGATGGAGCGCCAGCACCGCCTCGACGCTCGGGTCGACGAAGCCGCCCACGCGAGGCAGCTGCTTCACCTCCGCCCGCTCGTCGAAGCGCGACACGCCCACCAGCCGGTCTCCGGCTCCGAGGGCGAGCACGACGTCGGTGAGCGACGGGGTGAGCGTCACCACCCGGCGCACCTCTCCCTCCGGCGCCGGCCCGAGCATCCGGAGCGGACCCGGGTCCGCACCGGCGCCGAGCAGCACCAGGGAGAGGAGCGCGGGGATCACGGCGCCGGCGACACCAGGAGGTCGGTGATGTACGAGGGGCAGACTTGCGGAGGAGTCCCCCCGTCCAAGTAGCCCACCCGCTCGACGAAGCCGTTCGTCCCGTAGTCGAGCACGTAGAGCCGGGCTGCGGTCTCGTCGGCCACGTAGACGGTGGTGTTCTGGACCACCGCTCGTCCGACGCTCGCCGGCCCCAGCGTGCCCCCGTTGCTCGGGGTCCAGGTGGCAATCTGCTGGTCGGTCCCGTTCAGGAGCAGGAGTGAAGTGTTTGCGACCGAGGTCACGTTGAAGCTCTCGTCGTAGGTCCGCGCGCCCGCGCAGCTCACCAGCATCGGCTGGGCGGCCGTCCCCAGTGGAAGTGCGGCGAGCCACTCCACATTCTGGCAGGTGCCCGCGTCTCCGCCGAGCCCCTGCACCGCGGACACGGCGGTCTGACCGGTCTTGGTGGGGTCGATGCGGGCCACCAGCGGCGGGCCGTAGTCGCTCACGAAGCGGGCCGGGTCGTACCTCAGGACGTTCGCCGCCACGTAGACGAACCCGTTCCGGGCGATGGCCTCGGCCGGCGAGGCGGCCAGTGGCCCGCCGTCGGGCAGCACGCCGCCGCCCGGCGCCGCGGTCACCAGCGGCTGGAGATCGAAGGTGTCCTTCACCGTCGCGCTCGCCGGATTGCTCACGTCGACCCGGAGCACCTTGCCGGTGGCGTTCAGCGGGACGAAGACGTCCGAGCCGATCTTGGCGAACGGCTCGGGGAAGGACCCGGGGTCGAACGAGGCGCCGCCGAGGTTCTGGAGCCCGAGCGCGCCGACGGCTCCACCCCCCGCGTCGAGCAGCGCGCCGGCCTGTCCCGGGCTCGGTCCTCCGAAGATGTGGAGGGTGTTGACGCCGCTGGACATCACGTAGATCCGCGTCCCGGCGTCGACCGCCTCGACGTGGATCTGCGTGCTGATGGCCTTGCTCCCGGTCGTGTCGCTCACCAGCGAGAGGCGCTCGCTGCTGGCCGTCCCCAGCGCGCCGACGGGGATCTCCAGCAGCGTCGAGCTGTCGTGGTCCGCGTAGAGCAGCGCCGTGCCGATCAGCCCGAGCGCGTCGGGGAAGGTGGCGACGGGCGGATTCGCAGGGCTCTCGAGCACCAGGCCCCCCGGGGCATCCTGGATGCGTTGCAGGAACCCGCCGCCGCTCAGGTCGATGCAGCCGGCGATGAGCGCCGTCTGACACCCACCCTGCGAGCAGTCCTGGCACACGCCCTGGTTGCAGGCCTGGCCCTGGGCGCACCTCAGGCCGCAGAAGCCGCAGTTGCTCGGGTCGCTCGCCACCGCGGTACAGATCCCGGAGCAGATGCCCTGGCCAACCGGGCAGACGCACGCGCCGGCGGAGCAGACGTTCCCGCCGCTGCAGGCCGCGCCGCAGGCGCCGCAGTTGTTGTTGTCGGTCTGCGTGGCGACGCAGGTGTCGCCGCAGCGCACCGTTCCGGTCGCGCACTGCAGATCGCTCGACGACAGACAGCCCGGCAGGCCGACGCCGGCGAGGAGGAAGAAGAGCGCGGCCAGGGCCGTTCGGACGGGCGACGTCATGGTGTTCCCTCGGAGAAGAAGGACGGCGAAGCGGAAGCAGGCGCGCGCCCCAGGTCGAAGCGCACGGTCAGGCGGGCGAAGTAAGCGCGGCCGGGCAGCGGGTACGCATCCAGGTCCCGCGTCTGCACGTCGCCGATGTTGGTGGCGTTGAAGGAGAGGACCACTTCCGGACGGCGGAGGACGAGCACGTCCACGCCCGCGTCCACGAGCACCCGTCCGGCGATGGACTGGGTGTTGGAGCGGTTGAGCCACATCAGCGACTGGGCGCGCATCGTGCCGTGCACGCGGACGCGGTCGGCCTGGAACGCCAGGCGCAGCGTCCCGCGGTGCCGCGGCCGGAAGGGAATCTCCTTGAGGTAGTAGGCCGGGATGGCGCGGATGTTCTCGGTGAAGAGCAGGGCGTAGCTACCGCTGAGCTCCATCCACCGCGCCGGCTGCAGTCGCCCCTCGGCCTCGAGACCCGCGGCGCGCGCGGCGGAGGCGTTCTGTGGCCTGGTCGGCAAGGGTGGCTGGTACTCGTAGATGATGAGGTTCTCGTACTGGGCGGCGAAGCCCGCCACCCGGAACATCCCGGGCGCCCCGGCGATGCCCGCCCCGGCGTCGACGGAGACTCCACGCTCGGGTTGCAGATCCGGATTCGCCAGCTGCGTCCCGGAGGGGATGTACAGCTCGAGGAACGAGGGGATGCGGTACGACTGCCCCACGTTTGCCTGGAGAGTCACGCCGGCCGGGAGGGCCCAGGAGACGCCGAGCTTGGGCGACACGCCGACGAAGGGCCCGGCCTGATCCAGGCGAATCGAGGGGACGAGGGACACCTTCCCGCCCCCGGGCCGCCACTCGTCCTGGACCGAAACCGAGGTCACGGCCCAGCGCGGAGCGTGGTCGTCGGCATCGGCGAAGGACAGGCCGACCGACGCCGAGCCCGAGAGCCAGTGGTTCCCCACCGGCAGCGTCCCGTCCCAGCCAAGCGAGGCCTGCCACCACCGGGTGTCCTGGGTGAAGCCACCACCCCGGAAGGTGTTGCCCTCGCGCCGCGCGTCCAGCCGGAACGAGGTGTCCGCGCCGGAGCCGAAGGATCGCGACAGGCGCGCCCCGGCCTGGAACCCGAGGAAGTCCTGGTGCGCGTCGGGGGTAGGCGCATCCACGGTTCCGGCCAGCCCCCGCGAGACGGCGTTGAGCTGGAAGAGCCCGTCCAGCCGCCACGTCCCGAGACGTCCCCCGGCCTTGGCCAGCCCGCCGAACCAGGTGGCCTGGTTGTTCTGCCGGACGAGCAACTTGGGGTTGCTGGCCGGCGTGCCGGCGAGCGGGTCGTAGAGGTAGGTGAAGTCCCCGTCGCTGTGGCCGGCATGGAGCTCGAGCAGGCCCGAGCCGCCCAGCACCGGTCCGGAGGCGCTCGCGCTGCCCTGGTACGTCCCGAAGCTGCCCACCCCGACGTCGCCCGAGACCACCGGCTGGGCCGCGCTGCGAGTGACGAGGTTCACCACGCCTCCGAGCGCCCCGGCTCCGTAGCGCGCGCCCGCGCCGCCCCGGAGCACCTCGGCCTGCTGCACCGCGGGGAGAGGGACCAGGCTCAGGTCGGCGATTCCCCCCAGCCCGTTCAGCGGCACGCCGTCGAGCAGCACCAGCACCCCGGTGCTCGAGGCGCCGCGGAGCGTGAGCTGCTCGCTCTGGCCGAGGCCCCCGCTCTGCTGGAGCACCACGCCCGGCGCCTCGCTCACCAGCACCCCGACGGTGGAGACCTCGGCGCGGCGCGAGGCGACGTCGACCACGGTGGTGAGGCCGGTGGGGTCACGGACCCCGGGAGACTCGGGGGGCGGAGGTGCGGCCGGGACGGGCACGTCCACCGGCGGAAGCTCCACGGCCGCCGGGGACTGCCCCCAGGCGATCGACGCCACGCTCAACGCCGGCCCGAGACACGCCCGGGCCCACCGCCAGCTGCCCATCGTCCGCCTTCCGCTCTCTTCTCCGAAGAGAGAAGGCCATCGGCGGTGCCGGGGCTTCCGGCGCCGCACCCTCGGGCAGGTCTCCTGGCTCACGGATGGGAACGTGGGCGGCGCCCCGATGGCGCCTGTCACGTCTCGTTCGTCCTCCCACCTTCCCGCGGAGCGTGCTGTCCGCAGTGGCGACCGATGGAGGATGTCGAACCGGCCCGGTTCCTCGGGCCGCTCCGTTCACAGTGGCGGGACCGCGCCGGACTCTCACCGGCTTCCCTGTTGGGCCCGACATGGGCACCCGGGGGCACGGGCTGTCTGGCACAGCAGGCAGCCTGGCTGCAAGAGGCGTCGCGCCACGGATCCAGCTTTGGCGTTGACCCGGCTCACCCCGGTCACCGACGCTGCCCGGACCGATGCGACTCCCGGCTGCCCTCCTCCTGCTCTCGGCCACCGCCTGCTCTCATGGCTTCAATCCCGTCGCGTTGAAGCACTGGTACCCGCCTCCGGACACCGACACCGTCCAGCTCTGCACCGGCGATCGCGCGTCGCGTTGTACGGAACAGGCGCTGGCGCTCATCGACCCCAAGGCCGCTCAGAAGGAGCCGGACAAGGCGGCGCGGCTCCTCGGCGCCGCCTGCGAGCAGGGCGACGCGAAGGCCTGCAGCACCCTGGACACCCGGTTCACCGCGCCCAAGCGGCTCGACCCCATTCCGAACGACATCGGGCACGGGCTGCCGAAGGCCTCGGCGTCGTACGGCGAGGTCGCCTGCACCGTCACCGTGCAGGGCGAGGCCATCAAGTGCCGTGGGATTCGCAACGGCGGGTACAACGCGAGCTACACCGACGTCCTGCTGCGCAACCGCTACACCCCGGCCAAGCTCGACGGCGAGCCGTTCGAGAGCGAGTACATCGAGCGGTACGTCATCCAGGGCGATTGAGCCCGGACGGGAGCGCGCCCCTGCGCGCTCCGACAGGCGTCGCCCGCTACCAGATCTTGCAGACCTTCTCCTCAGGCTTGGTCATCGGCGCGCCCGCCTTGCAGCCGAAGGCGTGACCGAACTCGGGCACGTTCACCACCAGCCCGTTCACCCGGTACTTCGGCGGCGAGTGCGGGTTGGTGCGCGCGCGCAGCCGCGCCGCCTCCGGCCGGACGTTGGCGCAGGCCCACTGGGCGTTCCCGACGAAGAACCGCTGGTCGGGCGTGAGCCCGTCCACGGGCATGAGGCGCTGGTTCGCCGTGGCGCCCCTCCACGCCCGGTAGGCGAGGATGAGGCCGCCGAGGTCCGCGACGTCCTCGCCGAGGGTGAGCTTGCCGTTCACGTGCACGTCGTCCACGGCGATGTAGCTCGAGTACTGGTCGGAGACGCACGAGGCACGGCGGGTGAACTCGGCTGCGTCCTCCTTCGTCCACCAGTCCTTGAGGTTGCCCTTGGCGTCGAACTGGCGGCCCTGGTCGTCGAAGCCGTGCGTCAGCTCGTGCCCGATCGTCCCGCCGGTGTCCCCGTAACCTGGCGCCGCGTCGATCTTCGGATCGTAGAGCGGCGGCAGCAGCACCGCGGCCGGGAAGTTCATGTCGTTCATCGTCGGGTTGTAATAGGCGTCCACCGTCTGCGGCGTGATGTCCCACTCGCCGCGATCGACGGGCTTGCCGATCCGCCCGAGCTGGCGGGCAGTCTCGAACCGCGCCGACCGGGCGACGTTTCCCTCGAAGTCGTCGCGGGCGAGCTTGATCGACGCGTAGTCGCGCCACCGGTCGGGGTAGCCGATCTTGTTGGCCATCGCCGCGCTCTTCTCCAGCGCGCGCTTCTTGGTCTCGGGCGACATCCAGTCGAGGGTGCGGATGTCCTCCTCCATCTCCCGCTCGATCTGGTGAACCATCTGCAGCGTCTTCTGCTTCAGCTCGGGCGGGAAGTCCTTCTGGACGAAGACCTGGCCCAGCGCCTCCCCGAGATCGCGGTCCACCCAGCGAACGCAGCGCTTCCAGCGCGGGGCGAGCGCCTCGGTGCCCTGCAGGACCTTGTGGTTGAAGGCGAAGTCCTCGTCCACGAAGCTGCGGGAGAGGTACCGCGCCTGGCTGTTGACGAGGTGCCAGCGGAGGTAGCGCTTCCAGTCGGCCAGCGGCCTGCGCTTCAGCTCGGCGCTCATCGCCGAGAGGAACCCCGGCTGGCTCGCGTTGAGGATCTGGGTGCCGGGAACGCCGACGGCCTGGAGGTACGTCTTCCAGTCGAAGGACGGGGCGAGCTTCTCCAGCTCCGTCACCTGCATCCGGTGGAAGACCTTGTACGGGTCGCGACGCTCCACCCGGGTGAGGCTCGCCTTTGCCAGGGCGGTCTCGATGTCCATCACCAGATCCCGCGTCTTCCCGGCGGTCGCGGCGTCGTCACCGAGCAGCTGGAGCATCCGCACCACGTGCTCCCGGTACTTCTCCCGGAGCTCCTTCGATTTCGGATCCTCGTCGAGGTAGTCGGCGCGATCGGGAAGCCCGAGCCCACCGGCGTAGGCCGCGGCGATGAACCGGGTCGCGTCGAGCGCGTCCTGCTCCGAGCCGAAGCCGAAGAGCAGCTCCTCGGTCGAGGTGGCCTTGTGCTGCTCGCCGAGCCAGGTGGCGAGGCCGCGGCGGTCCTTCACCTTGGCCAGCGCGGCGAGGGCCGGCTCCAGCGGCTTGCTCCCCAGCGTCTCGATGGCCGCCTCGTCCATGCAGGCCGCGAAGTAGTCGCCGATCTGCGCCTGCACGGGGCTGCGCGCCGTCGACGGATCGGCCGCGGTCTGGAGGAGCCCCCAGAGGTGCCGCTGGATCTCGTCCTGGAGCTTTCCGTAGACGCTCCAGGACGACTGGTCCGCCGGGATGGGATTGAGCTTCTGCCAGCCGGCGCAGGAGTACGCGTAGAAGTCCACGCAGGGATCCACGCTCCGGTCCATGAAGCTCGGATCAAGCCCCGGGGTGTAGGGCAGCGTCGGGAGCGGAGAGTCGCGGCCCGTGTCGGCGGCCAGCGCGCCACAGGCGAGGAGCAGCAGAGGGAGCAGCGGAAGGCGTCGCATCGGAGTCCTGAGCTGGGGGAAGGCGGACCCTACCCGCGCCCGGCGAGATGCCGACAGTGCCGATGCAGGGAGCGGACCGGCGCTCTCCGGAGTCGTGGCCTGAACATCCGTCCAGAAGCCCGGGCGGATGGTCCCGTGCTGCGGACCGGTCCCTCCGCCGTCCCCGGGGAGCCACGCGCTGGCATGACCGCTGCTCTTCACGCGCTCGCACCGGGCCATGGCGGTCCGGCAAGAGGGCGTGGAGGTGGAAGGTGCTGACGACAGGAAAGCGGCTGGCGGTGTTCTCCATCCGCGAGGGGAAGGGCGGGACGGTGTGGGTGCGGGCGGGCTCGGCGTTCGTGAATCGCGACGGCTCGCTGAACGTGCTCCTCGAC